>CAZESL010000006.1:0-27242 GCA_964515215.1 uncultured Eubacteriales bacterium | reverse complement strand
ACCTGTACCGAAGACGGTTTGACGGCGGGCGAACACTGCGGTGTGTGCGGTGAAGTGTTGACAGCGCAGGAAGTAATTCCCGCCGACGGACACACCCCTGTACCTGACGAAGCGGTGGAGCCGACCTGTACCGAAGACGGCTTGACGGCGGGCGAACACTGCGGTGTGTGCGGCGAAGTGTTGACGGCGCAAGAGGTAATTCCCGCTGACGGTCACACACCTGTACCCGACGAAGCGGTGGAGCCGACCTGTGCCGAAGACGGTTTGACGGCGGGCGAACATTGCGGTGTGTGCGGTGAAGTGTTGACAGCGCAGGAAGTGATTCCTGCCGACGGACACCGTTATGAGAGCGACTACGATGCGGATTGTGATGCGTGCGGAGCCGTGCGCGTGGTCGGTTTCGTGGGTGACGTGGATGGCAGCGGTAAAGTGGATTCTACCGATGCGCGTATGGTGTTGCAGTATGCTGTTAAAAAGATTGATGCCGCCGCGCTGAACGTCCAATTATCCGACGTAGACGGCAGCGGCAAGGTGGATTCCACCGACGCACGTCTTATACTGCAGTACGCGGTGAAGAAGATCGATACGTTCCCGAAGGTCGGGTGACGTTGCAAAACGGAGTATGTACGCAGTGCATACTCCGTTTTATTGGTAAAGTACCGAATATACACGGAAAATAGAGCGAAATCGCTTGACTTTTCGGGGGTTATTTGGCACAATACAAGTAGATAGTTTGGGAGGTACATAAACTATGAACAAACAGGATAACAAGATATTTTGCGTCATTTCCCACACCCACTGGGACCGTGAATGGTATATGCCGCTTGAGCAGTTCCGTCACCGCCTGGTGGATATGATGGACCGTCTGTTGGATATTTTGGCGGAACAGCCGGAATACATCTTCCACCTGGATGCACAGACGGTGGTGCTGGAAGATTACCTTGCCGTGCGTCCCGAAAAGCGCGAGGTGTTGCGCCGCTATATTCAGCGTCGCCGCTTGATGATCGGGCCTTTCTATTTGGCAAACGATTTTTACCTCGTCAGCGGTGAAAGCACGGTGCGTAACCTGCTCGAAGGGCAAAAACTGTGCCGCGAATTCGGCGGTATGGCGAAAGCGGGGTATGCCGCCGACCAGTTCGGCAATGCGTCGCAGTTGCCGCAGATCCTGCGTGGATTCGGTGTGGACAACTTCATCTTCGGTCGCGGCTTCTCGCAGTGCGACACCGCGGCGGACGGCACCGTGACCCCGAAGAAGACCCCTACCGAATTCATTTGGAAAGGTCCCGACGGGTCGGAAGTGCTGGCGATCCATATGCGCCATTGGTACAACAACACCCAGCGGTTTTCGGCAGATACCGACAAAGCGCTTCGTTTCCTGCGTGCGATGACCGCGCCGTATGCCGACGAGTTGACCGCGACGCCGTATCTTCTGCTCATGAACGGCGTGGATCATCTGGAAGCACAGCCGGATATCCGTGAAGTCATCGACCGCGTACAGGAGAAACTGGAAGACGGCGAACATTTCGTGCAGTACAATATGGACGATTATGTGGACGCTGTCAAGGCGTACGTGGAAGACAACCACGTGCAGTTGCAGACGGTGGAAGGTGAGATGCGCACCGACAGCGGTCTTACCACACTGCAGGGCACGCTCTCGTCCCGTTCGTATTTGAAGACGGCCAACGTCGAAGCACAGACGTTGCTTGAAAACCGTTTGGAGCCGCTGTATGCGATGCTGGAACGCTACGGCATGAAGGGCGTGTATCCGCACGACCGTTTGGTGTACACGTGGAAGAACGTCATGCGTAACCATCCGCACGATTCCATTTGCGGTTGCAGCACCGACGCGGTGCATCGCCATATGGAAAACCGCTATTCCGAAATTTTCGAGTTTGCCGAGGAGCAACTGCGCCGCGGTTTGCTGACGGCGGCGGAGCACACCGCCATGGCGCGCCGTGCGGGCGAGCGTGACTACATCATCACGGTCGCCAACACGCTGGCTACGCCGCTTCGCGGTGCGGTGGAAGTGCAACTCAAAATGCTCGTTTCGGACGAGATGGAGAACTTCCGCATCGTGGACGGTGACGGCAATGACGTCGAGTTCACGGTGGTGTCGAAAGTCAACCGCGACACGGCGGTGTACAGCCCCATCAACCTACCCGGCTGGCTGAACGTGTACGATTATACCATTCAACTGGATGCGGGCGAAGTGGCGCCCTTTGCGTTCAAGTCCTTCCTGGTGACGGCAGGGGAGACGATGCCTGCTGTCGCGGCCTTCGATGCCAACCTGCCCACCGTGATCGAAAACGACTGCCTGACCGTTTCGGTTACGGCGGACGGCAAAGTGGATATCACCGACCGTAAGAGCGGCCGCACCATCGCCGACTGCCTGCGTTTCGAAGATCGCGAGGATGCGGGCGATTCCTATATGTTCGTGCCGAAGGGTCACGCACCGCTCTATTCCGATGATTGGAACAAGACGGTCACCGTAACGGCGCACACCGCGCTGAAGCAGTCGGTGAAGATCGACTATACGATGGATCTTCCGCTTTTCTACGACGAAGCGGCGGGCAAGCGCTCGGACGAGACGGCGACGTCTACGCTGTCGCTGGAACTGACGCTGTATCGCGGCAGACCGTTCGTGGATATGGTGTATACTTTGAATAACGCTTCCCGCGACCATCATCTGGCGCTGTGCGTGGATGCGGATATCGCACCGGTGGAGTCCTATGCCGACAGCGCGTTTGACGTGGTGCGCCGCACGGGGGATATGCACTATTACACCACCCCCATCAAGATCGACCCGAACGCGTCGTTTGCCGCGTTGCAGCAGGACGGTCGTGGTCTCGCGGTGTTTACGGCGGGCACGCACGAGTATATGCATCCCGAAGACAAACTGAACCGTCTGTCCTTCGGTCTGGTGCGCGCCACGGGCGGCATCACCAAGGGCGGCAAGGAGTTATGGAATACGCCCGAAAACCAGTGCATCCGCACCATGAGCGGGCGGCTTGCCATCTGCCCGTTTGAAGGGGATCTCGTGTCGGCGAACGTTCCCGCACTGGCGCTCGCGTTCCGTGCGCCGCTTCTCGCTTTCGGCACCTCGTGCGACAGCCGCAAGTTTGCAGGCGGCCGCCCCTGCGTGCAGGACACCACCATCACCGAGTTCTTCTATCTCCCCGATACCCATCCCGCCGTGTCCATCGCGGACAATACCTCGGCTATTACGGTCGAGGGTGAGGGGGTCGCCTTCTCGGCGTTCAAGCTGAGCGAGGACGAGAGCGGTGAAGTGCTCCGCCTGTTCAACTACACGGAAGATGCCCGCACCGTCACGGTGAAAGCGAACGGTCGCTTGTACCGTACGCAGCTTGATGAAGTGGCGCGTATCTTCCTCGGTAAGGATGAAGTCACGCTCACTCTCGGCCCGAAGGAGATCGTCACGCTGTTCATGCAATAAAGCGTTATGTGCTATCCAAGATTACGGGATTTGCGGGAAGATCATGATCTCGTGCAAAAAGAGGTTGCCGCGTTTTTAGGCATTGATCAGCGAGTGTACAGTAACTATGAAATCGGTAAGCGGGAGATTCCTGCACATTTCGTGGTGGCGTTGGCGACCTACTATAAAACGTCAACGGACTATATTCTCGGCTTGACTAACGACCCCAAACCGAACAAATGATAAACACCCCCGTAAGCCCATACGCTTACGGGGGTGTGTTTTTTACAGTCTCAGCGGACGTTCACGATGATGTATTCGTCCGTTTCTACAATGGAATCTTCTGCCGGCCATGCGGGCATATTTTTCGATTCTTCCAAAGCTTTCGCTGCCTGTTCCGCCGTCGGTTTCACCATAAAATCGTATCCGTGCATACGGAAGAATTCGATCAGATTCGGAGCGTCGTGTTCATCGAACGCGCGGTCGCCCCAATACAACACGGAGTAGCCGTTGATCTGGGAGTAGGGATAGTAGTTGGTTTGCGCATATCCTTCCATACCTTCCCCGTTATCGGTAAACACGATCGGCTTCGTCACGTCGCATTCGGCAAGGAGACGGGTCGCAATCGCGTTGGCGGCAAAGGCCTCTTTTTGATAGCGGATGTGATCGTTGTAGAACCAACGGGTCATCTCGGCGGCTTGTATAAAGACGAGGAGTGCCGCCGTGAGGGCAACCGCTTTTTTCAGCCGTTTGACCTTCGTCAGTTCAAACGCCAACATCATGATGACGAAGGCGACGAACAGACAAAACGTCTGTGCCGCACGGTAGATCACGTACCCGCAGATGTAGTGGATGAACAGATTGCCGACGTACAGACCGACGTAGCAGGGGAGAAGCCAGGGGTTGCGACGGCGAACGGACAACACGCCGCACAACACGGCGCCCGCCACGGAAGCGATTGAAAAGATCACGAAGGAATAGGAAGGCGTGCGGAAAAGGCGGTTGATGATGCTCAATGTAATGTTTTTAAGGTTTTCGAACACGCCGACAGTCGCGTTGCTCCACGCATTCGTACGCTCAAAAACACCGTATTGATCGGTCACAAGTTGGATACCGATCACCAGCCCGTAATACAAAACGAACGCGGTGAGCAACACGGCGGCGGCCTTCATACCGTCGGAGAACAGCGTTTTCGCACGCAGGTCTTCACGGTTGACGATCACACGCAGAATGAACAGCGCAAAGACACCGCAGAAAAAGACGAAACCGAACGATTCATAGCAAGCGATGGAGAGCATTTCCAGTGCGACGGCTTTCACAAAATTCCATTTGGACTCGGCAATGCGCTCCGTGTACATCAATGCCAGTGCACAGGTGCAGTATGAGGATGTCGTCACCACGACGTCCAAACTGTAAATGAATTTTTCGTTGATCAGCGGATAACTGATGTAGAGACAACAAAAGACCGCCATTACCAGCGTGGATAACCGACCGCGTGCCGTGTGTTGAAACAAGGTGCAAAACAACAGCGCCGACAACGCCAGCAGGGCGGCACCGACAAACTCGTTAAAGAACGGAAGAAATTCCATAGCCCCCGTCAACATATTGTACGCAACGTGCAACAACCGTCCTTGCTGGATCATGGAGCCGTAATGGTCGGTTTGCAGATAATGGTAGCTCGCCGGATCATCCAAACCGATGGAAGGGTTCGTGATGGTAAATCCGAAGGACAGCACCGTCGTCGCGATCACACATAGGATCAGAACTTTGTTGGTTATGAGTTTCTTGAATACGTCGCGATAGGTTTCGGTCTTCATAACAGCCCTCCCAAAACGTGCGATGGTGTAAAGCGTTTCTGTTATTTTATCATAAGAAGCCGAGAAAAACAAGGGAAAAGCCAAAAATATAGTGCTCAGCCGTCTTCTCCGTGTATTCGCATACGCTCTCTTTCGTGTGTTTGAGTGAGATACGTTTTTCTTGCCGAGAATAAAAAAAGGGGGAGAAGCCGCATCGGCAACTTCTCCCCTTAAATGGGTATATTATTTGAAGTAACGGTTGAGCAGACCTTCAAACGCCTTGCCGTGACGGGCTTCATCCTTTGCCATCTCGTGAACGGTATCATGAATGGCATCCAGGCCCAGTTCCTTCGCGCGGCGGGCCAGCTTCATCTTACCCTCGGTCGCGCCGCATTCGGCGTCCACACGCATGGCAAGGTTCTTCTTGGTGCTGTCGGTCACGACTTCACCCAGCAACTCGGCAAACTTCGCCGCGTGCTCTGCCTCTTCGTACGCCGCCTTTTCCCAATACAGACCGATCTCGGGATAACCTTCACGGTGGGCTACACGCGCCATCGCGAGGTACATACCGACTTCGCTGCATTCGCCCGCGAAGTTCTCGCGCAGACCCGCGATGATCTCTTCATCCACGCCCTGTGCAATACCGACGCGGTGTTCGTCCGCCCACACGCGCTCGCCGCCGACTTCGTCAAACTTCGCCGCAGGTGCGCCGCAGATGGGGCACTTGTCGGGAGCCGCATCGCCCTCGTGAGTGTAACCGCAGATGGTGCATACATACTTTGCCATGATAATGTCCTCCTAAAAATGTTTTTAATTATTTGTGGTTGAACACGCGGGACACCGCCCGCAGAAAAGAACGTTGTTGCTCTCTGCCGTGAAATCGGCAGGGCAAAGGGCGGATATCTGATCTTCCGCGATCGGGAGGTCGAACACCTCACCGCAGGACCGACAGTAGAAATGCCCGTGGGCGTCTACGTCGGCATCAAACCGATATTCCCCTTCCGCCATATCGGCGGGCAGCCCGCGGATCACACCGACCTCCTGCATATTGTGCAGAGCGTTGTACACCGTGGTGCGGGACAACGACGGATGGTCGGGGGAGAGGGCTTGGTAGATCGTATCGGCTGTGGGATGGGTGCGATGCTCCAACAGATAGCGAAAGATCAACAGCCGTTGCTGTGTGGGGCGAAGCCCACACGCTTGCAAGCGTTCAGCCAATGCCTGTTCGCTCATTGGTGCTTCACCTCGCCTTTCTGTAATCATTTCAAATTTGTAATGATTACAAATATAAAATACCATACCTTTTGCAACATGTCAATAGGTTTTTTCAAAAAATCAAAAAATTTTTTCGGATAATAAACGGTTTGCGATTGACAACCCGCGTATGCGTGTGTTAAGTTAGGGAATATCCACGAACCGTTTTTCAAAACGGTCAGGCAAGCCGATCCCGATCTGCCTATCATAATAAAGGAGTAATGATGAACGAACTTGCTATTTGTAAAGAAATTCAGGCTCGCCTTGAAAAGGAACATATCCGTTATTTTAAGGACGTGCCGTATCCGCTTCTGCTGATATCCGCACAGTATGCGGGACTGTGGCTTGAGCATGTGTACGACAGTGTGTTTTACGCTAAACTTGACCCGACGAAGTTGTATCTTGCCGAAAATGCCGTGAACGTTTTTCTGGATAATCAAAAAGACGATGGGCAGATTCCCTTTTGTATAATGGACAGAGGTGACGGGGCATCGGTGCAGAAAGAGATGTGCGGCTATTCCCAGATACAGGAATGTGTCAGTCTGGCAAAACTTTGCCTTGCGGTATATACGATGAACGGCGATCGGGCGTTTCTTTTGAAGTGCTACACCGCCTGTGCCAAATGGGTCGGGTGGCTCGAACGTAACCGTATGACGAGAAATATGGGACTTATTGAAATGTTCGTCGGCTTTGATACGGGGCACGACAATTCGGGCCGACTCGAAAATATGTCCTGCAAGGGGAACTACGTGGTCAACGGTGAACGGCAAAACGCCGCCGTTCTTCCGCCGGACGAGGTGGCACCCATCATTGCGGTGGATATGAACTGCAACTTTTACGGTACGCTGAAAGCGCTTGCCGAGATGGCCGATATATTGGGGAACGGTGAGGCGGCGCAATGGGAGACCCGCGCCGCAACGCTGAAAAAAAGGCTGTTTGAGGTGTGTTACGATAAGGAAGACGCCTTCTTTTACGACGTGGATAAGCACGGCGATCCCCGCAAATTCCTTTCAAGCACGATCTTTCATCTGTTTTTGGAAGGGGTGCCGGACAAGACGGCGGATAAAGCGATGATCGACGAGATCTATTCCCGTCACATTAAAAACCCCGACGAGTTTTGGACACCGTATCCTTTCCCCTCCATGGCGGTCAGCGACCCCGCTTGCCGCAACCACGCCGATCGTAATTGCTGGGGTTACTATGCGCAAGCGCTCATTGCCCTTCGTTGCACGTTGTGGATGGACGCCTACGGATATTCCGCGGACTTCGACGTTGTGTGCGAGAGATGGCTTGCGGCGTTTACGAACAACTACGACGAACTCCCCTTGGGGCAGGAGATCGACCCGATCATGGGAAAACCTACCGAGTGCTCCCCGTGGTATTCCAGCGCCATGCTGTTTTATCTCTATGCAGCCAAAAGACTTGGAAAGGTAACCGAAAACAGTTTTAAGTAAACCACACTCCGCAGTAACGCCTACTGCGGAGTTTTTGCTTTTCATGCCCCCGAAAAATTTTTTGCGATAAAATGAGGTTGTTGACTTTCACGGCGGTTTTCGTTATTCTTACATTAGTATATGATAACAGGGGGGAAGGCAATGACGCTTTCACTGATACGGGATAAACGATCCGTGTATTCTATCATTATCCCGCACGATGCCGCACCGAGCGAGCGCAAGGCGGCGGAAGAGTTGTCGCTATACTTGGAGAAGATCGGCGGTGCAAAACTGCCTATATTTGCGGATGACGTTTCTCCGACGCCTTTTGAGATCCTTTTGGGACAAACCAACCGAGAGGTCGCGGGTATGTTTGACCGAGAGGGGATGGGAATGAACGGGTTCGCCATTCGAACGGTCGGTGAAAAACTCTTTTTAGCAGGCAGCGACGCCCACGGGACGCTGTATGCCGTTTACGAGTTCTTGGAAAAATATCTCGACTGTCGCTTTTATACCGCACGTTTTGAAAAGGTTCCGAAGCGGGAGGAGGTCTGTCTTCCCGAAATTCACGACGTTCGGCGAGCGGGATTTTGTTACCGCGCACTGCATTGGTACGACTATTTGCAGAGTGACGAATTTTGTGCCAAACGGAAGATCAACTGGCGCAAGACGGGGCGCACCATGTCACCGGAATACGGCACGGCACTTCGCTATTGCAACGATTCGTTTGGACACACCATATATCGTCTGGCAGAGATGACCGGCGATCACATCGATGCACAGCCCTGCCTTTCCGACGAGCACGTCTATCAGATGGTGCTGAAAAACGTACGGGAATGGCTCAAAAACGACCCCGATGCCCACATCCTCTCCATCTCGCAAAACGATACCCACAGTTGGAGCGTCGGCTGCACGTGCGAACGGTGTCAAAAAACGCTGGAGGAGACGGGGAGCTATTCCGGCAGCTGGATTCGGTTCATCAATCGTTTGGCGGAAGAATTGGAAGAGGAGTATCCCAACCTTCTGTTCCATACCTTTGCGTACCGCTTCACCCGTCAACCGCCCGAGAACATTCGGTTGCATAAAAATATTCTCGTCGAACTTTGTACCATAGAGGCGTGTTTCCGCCATCCGATCGACGAATGCGGAACGGTGGGGGAGGAGCATATCGCGGCTGACGATTTCCCGCTTCTTTTTAAGAAGTGGGCGGCGCTCGCTCCCCGACTGGCGGTGTGGGATTACACGACCAATTTTCAAAACTACAACCTGCCCCATCCCAACTTTGCGGTCTTGCGAAAAAACATCCGCTTTTTCGCCGAACACAGCGCGACCTACCTCTTCGAACAGGGAAACGCTCCCTCGCCAAGCGGTGAGTTCAGCGAGCTGCGCAGTTATCTTCTCGCTAAGATGATGTGGGATCCGTATATGAGTGCGGAACAATACCGTACGATCACAGAAGAGTTCATCGACGATTTCTACGGAAACGGCGCTCCGTTTATTAAGGAATACCTGCAACTGGTGCTGGACTACACCGCGGAGCAGCACGTGACGACCTTTGAGCCGCATTACCGTGAGTATCCCAACATCCCCACGTCGGAGGAGAAACTGCTTCCCGGTCCTGTCCTCACTGAAGGGAAGCGTCTGTTTGAGGCAGCGTTGAAGGCGGAGTCAGATCCCGTTTTGCATGAAAACATCGCCCGTGCTTCTATTCAGATCGATCAGCTTTGGTCCATCTACGGCTTTGAGCGATTGATGATGGCACGTGCGTTGATGGAAAAGAATTTGAAAAAGGCCGATCCAACCATTGGCGACGAAAAACTTCGCACAACCGTCAACCAAGTAATGGAGGCGGAGCAGGATACTTACCGTGCCGAAAACAGAGCGCTCGCGGAAAAGATGTTGCGTTGCGGCGTGCGTACCGCCGCCGAGACCATACGGATCGACGGGGAACGCGCACTGAATTTTGACCGTCACATTCTCCAGTGGGGCGATCCCGCACCGGTTATCCCCGAATAAAGAAATCCCGTATACAACATCGAACGATGTTGTATACGGGATTTTCAAAATTTATGTAAAAAAGCATTGACAAAAAAGAAAACGTTTGCTATAATAATCAAGCGCTCGAAAGAAGCGCGACTGAATATGGGGGTATAGCTCAGCTGGGAGAGCGCTTGAATGGCATTCAAGAGGTCAGCGGTTCGATCCCGCTTATCTCCACCAAAACCAAAAGCACATCGCAAGATGTGCTTTTTTGTTTTGGTATAAGCGGGATCGAACCGCTGATAGGGGAAGAAAATAGGAAAAGTACGGGCTCGCAACTTTTTCGGTTTTGCGATAGCAAAATGCCGCCTGTTGAAGGCGGCAAGAAAAACGTTGCACGGACTTCGCCGCAGGCGAACGTCCTCTTATCTCCACCACCGGTTCGTCAAGTTTTATTTTTTGCCCGCTCAAATTGAGTGGGCATTTTTGTTTCTGATCAATTTTTTATTTTTCACTAGGCATACTATTGCCTAATTATTCTCTTCTACCAGATTGAATTTGATATTAATACTTGGATGATTTTGCATAGCTTTAAACATTTCAATCATTTGTGCAACTGGGAGAGGTTGCATAGATGGATTCACAAATCCTTTTTCTTTTGATATTTTCTCCTCTACCACAAGAATTGTGGGGCTTTTTACGTTATGGCGTTTCGAAAATGATGTATAGTATTCATACCCTGCGAAAGCATCCTCGGCCAAGTAATATAAAAATTGCAAATACAAACTATAGATAAGCGAACTCATATCGTCAACCAGTAGTGTTAAATCAATTTCCTCCTTCATTTGCTCTATATCACTCTTAGAATGTTTCCAATTATCAAATTCTAGCAAATGTTTCTTTTCGCAAACGACTTGGCAGTTGCTGCCTATTGCATCCCGGAATGTTGTGTAAGGGAACGCACAGTGAACAACATAGTTGCGAAAATTCATCCAAAATCTATAAACCATTTTCTCATCGTAAAATCGATGAGTTAAATTCTCAAAATCTTGTATCATTGAGGGCTTCTTTTTCTTCAACAACCGAAAAGCCATATCGATAAAAGTTTTAATTGAGGAAGCATAATTCAAAACATGTTTATTTGATAACATTACTAACCGGTGGTTCGGCATACCATTATCATAACAAGTTTGTAGATTGATTGGGTTCATCCATTTTTTAAATTGAACACCGTTTTCGATCACAATATCTTTTATAGAAGTGATACTATAAAACGCACCTGTTAATGAAAAAGCACTATTCAAGCTATCAAGTTCTTCTTGAGAGATTTCGTCGCCAACAGCTAAGGTCATTTCGTTATCGGTTTTGCTTTTTGGTGTTGTTTCACACACATAGTAATAAGACATCCTAATCACCTGCCGTTTAATGTGATGATTAATTATAACATATATTTTGTGATACTTCAAGATGTCGTCTTGCCGTTGTGATAGCCGAGCCGAGGAGTTACGCTCTGCTCGGCTTTTCTGTTACGCCGCGTGGTCTAAGCCGTTTGTGAATTGCTCAAAGTCAAAGTTAAAATCAATCTTCACCTTATAATCCCGGAACACCTCAATGCGGTTGATGAGCGCGTTGGCTAAAGGGTGTGCCTTCGGACACGAAGGTGTCGTAGGTGAAGTTGGCGCCGAGACGAAAACCCATAATGAGGCTGTCGAGATTGGATTCGCCGTTGACCACGCCTACGCGTTGCAAAAGTCGAGGAATTTCTTTTTGCTTTCACCCGAGAGGATCTCGGTCAGAAAGTCCTCATTTAGCATCAACACCTCTATTTGTTTTTGCACCGTTTTGTTTTACTTGGTACTACGCGCCTGTGAATCGAGAATGCCGTAATAAAACTATTCAATGAATTTGCCCATATCGTTTTACCTCCTTTGCCTATATTGTAGCAAGGGAGGTTTTATTTTGCGAATGTGTGGAACGAAAATCGGCAGATTTAACCGTTATACCTTGCACTATTCTTGGTTGAGTGGTATAATAAACGTGCTAATTCATTTTTGTGAGAGGGGGATTTTTGTGTATATCGAACTTAAAGCGGATGATTTAATGCCGTTCGGAAAACACAAAGGAATAACTCTACGACAGATATACAACAAGGATCCTTCATATTTCTCTTCTTTATGTAAAGATCCACAATACGGCATTAGCAAAACGACAATTAAAATCGTTACCAAGAATCTGTCAACCGTCGAAAAAACGACACCTTCGTTTTCCAAAGAGCCCAAACGCAACCGTCAAGAACTAACCATTGATTCGGTAATGAACCGTGGGCCTTTTGAAGGCAGTACACTATATGAAATTTATCTTACAAACGAATCTTACTATCGGTACTTGTGTGATAACAGTTACTATATCAGTGAACAAACCTATTTAGATATTCAAAAAAGAATTGGGAAAAGCACGTCTGATAAGCATTGTGCACAAAGAAAAGCTCCTGTTTTCCCAAAACGAAAATTTGCTACCGACATTACCAAGATTGATCTATTATCGCGTCTCAAAGCTATATATGGGCCCAGCGCAAAATTCTCAGATGGTCAAGAGGAAGCAATCCGTGATTTGTTAGCCGGCAAGAAAACTCTTGTTGTCCAAAAGACCGGTTGGGGCAAGAGCCTTGTTTACTTTATGGCGACAAAAATATTTAGAGAGCATGGGAACGGTCCCGCTATCATTATTAGTCCTTTGTTGGCGCTTATGGAAGATCAAGCCGAGAAAAAAGAGGTTAAGAACCAAGGCTTGAATGTTCGTTATATAAATTCTACTCCTGAAAACAAACAAGAATGGCCACTAATCTATGAAGAAATTGAACAAGACAAAGTAGATGCCATTATGATTGCGCCGGAGAAGTTAGACAATCCTCAATTCTTGGAAATGATGGAAGACGTTATTCCCCGTGTTTCTCTTTTCGTAATTGATGAAGCTCATTGCATTGCCGACTGGGGACACGATTTCCGGCCGGATTATATGCGTATCCTTGATTTTGTCAGCAAGTTAACGCCTGGCACACCTGTTTTGGCAACAACGGCTACCGCCAATAAGCGCGTAACAAAAGACATTCTTTCACAAATCGGCGAAGACGTTGTTATTCGTCGAGGAGATTTAGAACGTAAAAACTTTAAAATCGACATTCTTGATTTAAAAAACGATTTTTACAAAAAAAAGTGGTTGTTCAAGTTCATCCCAATTCTTTGCGAAAAGCATCCGGGTATCGTGTACTGTTTAACAGTTAAAGCATGTAAACGTGTTACAAAAGAGTTACAAGAGCGCGGCATCAACGCAGCGTCCTATTATGCCAATCTTCCCGACGAAGAGAAAAAAGAAAAAGCACAAGCGTTTAAAAACAAAGAAATTGACGTTCTTGTTGCTACAATCGCTTTTGGTATGGGCATTGATAACAAAGAGATTGGTTTTGTAGTCCACTTCCACAAGCCAGCAAATTTCGTTGATTATTATCAGCAAATTGGTCGCGCCGGACGCGACGACAGGCTGGTTAAGGAAGCATATGCGATTATGTTAAAAGGAGATAAAGACGATAACACTAATCGCTATTTTATCGAAAATGCTTTCCCCGAAGAATGGGAAATGCAAAGAGTTCTTCGGTATATTGAGCACCGCCCCAAACGAGGTTTACGAACAATTTCCTCTGATCTTAATTGGGGTGAAAATGGTCAAGAACGTTATGCCGAAGACAAAGTAAAACGCATTCTTTCACTTCTCTCGATTGACGGAACTATAACCAAAAACTCGAGAAGGCAATATATTCGCACAAACAAGATGTGGACATATAACACAAAAGAAATTGCAAGCCGAAAACAAGAACGTTTAGATGAGTTGGAAGAGTTCAATGCTTTTGTGGAATCCGATGGATGTTATATGTACCAAGTCAGAAAAGCTTTGGGCGATAACACTGCTCGTGACTGTGGAAAGTGTGCAAACTGTGAAGGCTACTATTTCTTCAAATAAGAGGTATTTGATGGAAAACTTGAAAGATCAAATTATTGCAGTTTTGGTCGACAATCCAAACGGCATAAAAGCAAGGAGAATTGCAAAAGTCTTAGACTTAGATACTCCCACTAGAGTAAATAGCGTTTTGTATTCTTTCCCAAATGAATTCCAATCAAACGAAAACCACGAATGGTTTTACAGAAACAACGATTCTCTTTCTCAAATGCGCTCCAACGAAACCCGAACAGGACAAACAAAAAGCAAAAACAATAAGCCCTATCATTATTACAATTGCAATCCCCAAAGGCGATTAACCGACGATTGTGTTATTAGAGCCATTTCCTCATTAACAGGCGACAGTTGGGAGGACACCTTTAGAGGGCTGGCGGAAACGGCCATTGAAACTGGGTATATGTTAAATACACCGGAATGTTATGGGGTGTATTTGGAAGAGCGAGGGTTTACGAAACACAAACAACCTACTTTGCCAGATGGGAAAAAGATTAAGTTTCTTGATTTTGTTAAGACATTTAACGGATATGCTTTTTGCCACTGCGGCAAAGGACACGTAACCTATGTCGCTGAAAATTCAACGTGGGATATCTGGGATGTGTCTAATGAAATTGTAGGTAATTACTGGGCGAAAGATTAAAATTTCATATTTAATGAAACACCCCCGAGTTGAATCATCAACTCAGGGGTATGATTTTGCGTGGGTTGGGAGAGTGCTTGGATGGCACCTAATAGGTCAGTAGTTTGATCCCGCTTATCTCCACCAATAAAAGTGCGGATATCTCTGCCGACAGTTTAGTTTGCAGTCGGTGATTGATTTAAAATGCCATATCTGTTATAATATCCTTGTAATATATTTCGACTACCGAGGAGAAATTATGGAAATTCGACCGAATTATTACGATGATTTTAAGTGTATTGCGGGGGCGTGTCGGCACAACTGTTGCATCGGGTGGGAGATCGATATTGACGACGACAGCCTTGAACGATACGCAAACGTAACGGGAACATTAAAAGAGGAACTGCAAAAGCACATCGCGTTGGAGCCTTGTGCACATTTCGTGCTTTCCGCAGAGGATCGTTGTCCGTTTTTGAACGGCGATAACCTGTGCGAACTGATCTTGCAGGGAGGGGAGGGAATGCTGTGCCAGATCTGCCGCGATCATCCGCGCTTTTACAACGAGGTGGACGGGGTAACCGAAAAAGGGATCGGCCTTTGCTGTGAGGCGGCGGCAAGACTTATACTGACCCAAACCGCACCTGTGCGGTTGCTGTCCGACGACGGCACCTTCCCGCAAAACGAGTTTTACAAAGAGCGAGACGCGCTGTTTGCCGTTTTGCAAAACCGCGAATGGCCGCTCGGCGAACGAATGATGCGTGTACTTGAACGGGTCGGGGCTTCGTCGCCGCTCGGCAAGGCGGATTGGATACGGGTGTATAAAGGGCTTGAACGGTTAGATCCCGCTTGGGATGAATATCTCGATGGGGTCGACAGCCTTTCAAAGGATATTCCCGCAACGTTACAAACGGCGTGTGAACAACTGCTCTGTTATTTCCTTTACCGCCATTTGCGCGGCGCGCTCGAAGACGGCTTGTTCTCGGAACGCGTGCAGTTTGCGGTGTTGTCCTGCTGTATGATCGTGACGCTCTGCCGATCTTGTTCGGTCGAAGAACTGGTGGAAGTGGCACGGATGTACTCCTCCGAAATTGAATATTCGGACGAGAACGTGGATATTTTGCTTGAAACGTTGCAGGAGTGCAACGAAAGTGTCGAAGGTTGAAAAGGCCCCGCCGTAAGTGAGTTGCGATTAGGGATTGGAGCGAACCCAAGCCTCCCCTGACAAGGGGAACCAGGGCGCACACTCCGATCTCTATGACCACCCATCGTACGGTGTGGCGTTTTGGCGCTTCTAAAAATCGGTGCGGCTTACCGTGAGGAGGGGGAGTGGTAAGCTGCACCGTGCGAAAAAATCTTATATTGTGGCAATGGGGGTAAAGTTTCCGTCGTAGGCTGTGATGCCCTCTTGATACACGGCGTAGAAACAGTCTCCGACAAACACACCGCGCAGGTATTCGCTCTTTTCGGCATTTTCCACCGCCAGGCGGGCGAGCGGGGTGAAGCCGTCCGCGTCGCTGTAGCGGTAGAGCACGTATACGAGTCCCATATTGTTGGTGTATACGGGCAAGCCGACGAGTGTGCGGGTGGTATCTACCAATATCGCGTGGTGGTCGTCCAGCGCTTCGGAAAACGCGTATTCCGTGGGCAATTCCAACGCGTGTTGCACCGTCACATCGGTCTTATCGGCGGTGTTGAACATGGTCAGTTTCATTTGCCCGTTTAAGCCTTCTTCCGTCCCTGCGTAGCCGAAGCCGAGCAAGCGGTCTTCGCTGAAAGTGTGCAGATATTCCGAAAAGCCCGTGATCTTGAGTGCGGACAGCACGGTGGGGTTTCGGGGATCGGAGAGGTCGATGGCAAAGAGCGGGTCGGTCTGGCGGAAGGTCACGACGTAGCCGATGTCTCCGTCAAACCGCACCGAGCGCACCGTTTCGTCGGGTGCCATATCGTCGATGCGACCGACTTCGTTCAAGGTCGCGTCCAACACGTACAAACGGTTGAACTGCTGTCTGTCGCTGCTGACGAAGGAATAACTTTGGTCTTCGCCTCGGCTCGTAACGGTATATTCGTCACGGTAGTAGGTGCAGGTGGCGGCAATGCGGAAATGTCCGTTATACTCATCCATCGCAAATTGGCCATCCAACGTACCGTCTATCGTAGCTACAGCAGTTTGGACCAACGTACCGTTTTGCAGAGAAAACAGCGTAAGGTCGGTGGTTGCGTGGTATGCCTGTACGCGACGGTTGTCCTCTGTCACTTCGCTGCGGTTTTGCTCGCTTCGTTGCATCAGCATCAAGTGCTCACCGTTTGACCATACTTGGCTGTTCCCCGCACCGAGCACCGCTTTTTCGGAAACGCGGGCGGTACCGCCCCACGTTGAAACGGCGGTGACCACCGCGTAATTCGCGGCATCGGGCGTCGGGACGGCGGTGAGAGAACTTTCCGCTATGGGTGCGGTGGTATCGTCGCGGTACAGTGCGGGGACGAAACTGGCGGGGTCGTTTTCGTTCGCATCCCACACCGTGTGGCCCGACACGAGATACAGCACGCCGCCCGCCATGCGTGAGTCGAGTAAGGCACCGTCCTGCCCGTACGTGGTGAGGTGGCGGGGAGCGGTGGGATCGGTGATGTCGTACACGGCGGCGTAGGTGCGGCTGTTCGAATAACTGTAACTGTAGCAACCGACCCTGTTTTTGGATACGGCATCGCCGTACGCTACGGTGTGCTCGGTGTACAGCACTACCAAGCGGGTGGGGGTCAGGTACATATTGCAAGGAGAGCCTTTTGTGTCGGTCACGATCTTCTGCACCGCCACGGCGGCGGTCTTTTCACCGTCGGCACGGTATACGGTGACCCGTTTTTCGGCTCGGTTTAAGACGTAGATGTACCCGTCCTGCACCTTCACGACGTCGGCTTCGTCCACGTCCGCATACTGCGTGTTGGTGGCGGTGTCGTCGCCGCGATTCGTTTGGTTGGCGGCGTCATCGGTTGTGGTCTCATTTTTGAGGGCACTTCCCATTTCGCCCAACCATTCGTTTTCGGTGTCTTCATATCGCGTTTGATAGTCGTGGATCAGCGAAAACGCTTCGCTGTAGGTCAGGTGATTTTCTTCGTGAACGGTTACGGGCGGGGTGTCCTCCCGTTCGGGATAAAAGGACTCGGTCGACGGCTCTGTCTTGAAAAGCGGCAACACGGCGGGAATCAGCAGTGCCAGTGCCGCCGCCACGGCCACGGTGCGCCACCAAAGCGGGTGCCGCTTCGGCGCGGCGGTCTCGCGGCGCAAGTTGTCAAGAATACGGTCGGTCGCCTCGTCGGATAAGCGCTGTTCGTTCATATCGTTACGGTATCGTTCGGAAAACATAAGATCACTCCTTTATTCGGTGTCCAATAAGCGGCGCAAGGCGGTGCGGGCGCGGTGCAGACGCGTTTTCACCGTCGATTCAAGCGAGGCGGTCATCTGCGCGATCTCCCGCACCGAATACCCTTCGTAGTAGAAGAGGTGAACGACCACCCGCTGGGCAGGCGGCAAGGTCTGCACGGCTTCCAATACACCGTAGGTTTCGGGCGGGGGCACGGTCAGCGTATCGTCGAGCGGGACGGTGTGACGTGCCCACGCGGCAGTCGCGGCGGTGCGGCAACAGTTGACCGTTACGCGCAAGAGCCACGCTTTGCAGTGCTCCGCTTCGCGGAATACGGGGGCTTTACGCACGTAACGCAAAAACACCTCTTGCACCGCATCCTCTGCCGCGGCCGGGTTGCCCAGCCGTGCGAGTGCCAAACGGTACACCGTCTGGCGGTACTCCAAAAACACTTGTTCAACCGACGGTTGTTGCCACATCCTTTGCGCCTCCTTTCGTAAAAAAAGAGCTCTTTCACCTATAACACCGATCAGGAATGGAAAAGGTTTCAAAAATTATTGCTTACTACCCCTCCGATTTTCTTGCAAGTATAAAAAACCGCCTTCTCGGACAAGGCGGTGTCATTAACTATGCGTCGGGAACCCTTGCCTCTCCCCAAGGGGCGAGGCAAGAGCATAAGAGAGGCACGCAAGTTGAGTGCATTCATTCTCGGGAACATCGCCAGTGAAACTATGACAAGGATGCGCTTCGGGCGATGTTCTGCCACCTCTCCTGACAAGGAGAGGCAAGGGGTTAGTGCAATACGTTTAAGTTAATAACATTGTCTGACAAACGGAAAGCGATAGGTATTTTTTACTTATGATATTTCCCGCCCGAGGAGATCTGTGCCGCGCGGTAGATCTGTTCGAGCAGCATTACGCGGGCAAGCTGGTGCGGGAAGGTCATGGGGGACATTGACAGTTTCAGGCGGGCGGCGGCTTTCACTTCGTCCGAAAGACCCCACGAGCCGCCGATGATAAACACGGTATGACTGCATCCGTCCACCGCCACGCGGTCGAGCATATCGGCAAGGGCAGGGGAGGAGAGCTCTTTCCCCTCGATGCACAGCGGAAACACCGCCGCACCTTGGGGGACGTGAGACAGCAGACGCTTGCCCTCTGCTTGCAAAGTCTGTTGGATCTGTGCGGGGGAGGGGTTATCGGGCAGGCGTTCCTCCTCTACCTCCACGATGGAGAGGCGGCAGAATGCCGAAAGGCGCTTTTGATATTCCGCCACGGCATCCCGCCAGTAAGCCTCTTTTAGTTTGCCGACGCACAAGACGGTCACACTGCGCACGGGGATCCCTCCTTTAAAACACCATAATACCGCGGGTATCTTCGGGCGATGCCACGCGGAGCAGATAATCCGCCCCTTCCAGCAGACCACCTTCGGACAGCGCCGTCCTCGCGGTGGACAGTGCTAAATCGGGGCGGTTGTTGTGTTGGCTCAAGTGGGCGAGCACGAAACGGGTGGTGCCGCTTTTGGCGAGTCCCACGAGTTCCGCCGCACAAGCGGGATTGGAAAGATGGCCCGTCACCGCCAAAATGCGCTGTTTCAAAAAATCGGGGTACGGGCCGCCGAGCAACATCGGGATATCGTGATTCGATTCGATCTGTATGAGATCGCACCCGCGTATCGCTTCCCGCACGGTGGCGGTCATATTGCCGATATCGGTCGCAACGGCGACGGTGCGGTCATCGGCGGTATGTATACGGTAGCCGCAGCTTTGGCGGCTGTCGTGCGGGGTGGTGAAGGCGGTGATCTCACACCCGCCCTCCTGCACTTTGGTGCGTCCGTCGGCAGGCAGGGCGAAGCAGGCGGTGCCCGCTGCCACCTTTTCACCTTCACACAACGCTTCCATCGTGCCGCGGGTAGCGTACACCCGCATGCCGTACCGCTTGGTCAGCACCTTTAACCCCGCGATATGGTCGCTGTGTTCGTGGGTGACGAAGACGGCGGCAATACGGCGCGGATCGATCCCACGTGCGGCGAGTGCCGTTTCAATACGTTTAGCACTGACGCCGGCATCGATCAAAATGCCGGCGTCCGCGTTTCCGATATAGGTGCAATTCCCTTCACTTCCGCTGAACAGCGGACAGTATCTTGCCATAGTTAAACCTCAACCAATTCCATATCCGCGCCGAGTGCACGGAATTTTTCCACAACGTTTTCGTACCCGCGCTCAATGTGGCGGATATCCTCCACTTCGGTCACGCCGTCGGCACACAAGCCTGCGATGATCATCGCGGCACCCGCACGCAGGTCCACCGCCTTCACGGTGTCCGCACGCAGGCGTTCAATGCCTTGGAACACGGCGATCTTGCCGTCCACTTCCACCTGTGCCCCCATGCGGCGCAACTCGTCAAGATAGCGGAAGCGCTTGTCGTATACGTCTTCGTTCAGCACGCTGCGCCCTTCAGCGATCGAAAGCAGAACGCCGATCTGCGGTTGCATATCGGTGGGGAAGCCGGGATGCGGCATCGTCTTCACGTTGCAGTGACGAAGCGGCTCTTTGCGGAAGATACGCAGGGCATCGTCGTATTCTTCAATTTCGGCACCCATTTCGCCGAGCTTCGCGGAGATGGATTCCATATGCTTCGGGATAATACCGCGCACCAGCACGTCACCGCCCGTGGCGACTGCCGCCGCCATATAGGTACCTGCTTCGATCTGATCGGGGATGATGGAATAGTTGGTGCCGTGCAGACGGTCCACGCCGCGGATCTTCACCGTGTCGGTACCTGCGCCGCTGATATCCGCACCGAGGAAGTTCAAGAAGTTCGCGAGATCCACGATGTGCGGTTCCTTCGCCGCGTTTTCGATAATGGTGATACCGCGCGCTTTGCACGCCGCCATCATCACGTTAGCCGTAGCGCCTACCGACACTTTATCCATGTAAATGGAGTTGCCCACCAGTCGCTCCGCCGACAGTTCCACCGTCGCGTTTTCGAGCGGGGCTTGTACGGCACCGAGGGCGGTAAAGCCCTTCAAATGCTGATCGATCGGACGTTCCCCGAAATCGCACCCGCCCGGCAACGGCACCCGCGCACGGCGAAAGCGGCCGAGCAGCGAGCCGAGGAAATAGTACGACCCGCGCATGTGCCGTGCCAGATCGTACGGCACCGTTTCGGTATTGATGGTACACGGATTGATCTCCACCGTCGAGGGGTTGACGCGCCGCACTTCGGCACCGAGTGCACTCAGAATTTCGAGCACGGTGGCGACGTCCTCAATATTCGGCAGATTTTCAATACGGCAAATACCGTCCGCCAGCGCAACGGCGGGCAGAATGGCTACGGCGGCATTTTTCGCGCCGCTGATATTCACTTCTCCGACCAGCGGAATACCGCCGCGGATACGATACTTTTTCAAATCTATGTCACTCCCTGCGGAATTGTTAGGGGGTCATACTCATACAAAGTGTAGTATACCACAGTTTTGCGCAAATGTAAATCGGTATTTCCACAAAAAACAAAGTTTTTATTATACGAGAGGCGGTGAATTGCGGGCGGAGAAGGAGGTCACTTGCTTAAAATGCACTTTATCGGCAACAAAAACGAACAAATCGCGAAAACTTGCAAGTTTTGAGAGCGAAAATTGCAAAAAAATCTTACTTTTTTTGTAAATTCCTATTGCATTGAAAGGGGGAGTGTGTTACAATTATTCCTATCTAATTCCCGGAGGAGGAAGAATTATGAGTTTGAAAAACACCTATTTGATCGATCTTATGGAACGCGTCGAAAAGCGCAATGCCGGTGAACCCGAATTTCACCAGGCGGTGCGTGAAGTGCTCGAATCGCTGGAACCCGTGATCGAAGCACGTCCCGACTACGTGAAGGCGGGCGTGATCGAGCGTATGGTGGAGCCTGAGCGCATCATCAAGTTCCGTGTGCCCTGGGTGGACGATAACGGTAACGTGCAGGTCAACCGCGGTTTCCGCGTGCAGTTCAACAGCGCGATCGGCCCCTACAAGGGCGGTCTGCGTTTCCACCCGTCCGTGAACGAGAGCATTATCAAGTTCTTGGGCTTTGAGCAGACCTTCAAGAATTCGCTGACCACGTTGCCGATGGGCGGCGGTAAGGGCGGCAGTGACTTCGATCCGGCAGGCAAGTCGGATATGGAAGTCATGCGCTTCTGCCAGAGCTTTATGACCGAGCTTGCGAAGTACATCGGCCCCGACACCGACGTGCCCGCGGGCGATATCGGTGTGGGTGCGCGCGAGGTCGGCTATCTGTTCGGCCAGTACAAGCGTCTGCGTGACGAGTTCACCGGTGTGCTGACCGGTAAGGGCCGTCCGTACGGCGGCTCGCTCATCCGTCCCGAAGCCACGGGTTACGGTGCCGTGTACTACACGGTGGAAATGCTCGCCACCTACGGTGAAGACGTGAAGGGTAAGACCTTTGCGGTGTCCGGCTTCGGTAACGTGGCGTGGGGTGCCGTGCAGAAGATCAACGAACTCGGCGGTAAGGTCGTGACCATCTCCGGTCCCGACGGCTATATCTACGATAAAGACGGCGTGTCCACCGAAGAGAAGATCAACTTCATGCTCGAAATGCGTGCTTCCTGCCGCAACCGCGTGGAGGATTACGCCGACAAGTTCGGCGTGCCGTTCTTCAAGGGTGAGAAGCCGTGGGGCGAAAAGGTGGACGTTATCCTGCCTTGCGCTACCCAGAACGAGGTCAACCTCGAGGATGCGAAGAAGATCGTGGCCAACGGCATCAAGTACTACGTGGAAGTGTCCAACATGCCCACCACGGCGGACGCTGTGGCGTATATGAAGGAAAACGGCGTGGTCATCGCACCTTCCAAGGCGGTCAACGCGGGCGGCGTGGCTGTGTCGGGTCTGGAAATGTCCCAGAACTCCATGCGTTACAGCTGGTCGGCGGAAGAGGTCGATGCGAAACTGAAGGATATCATGAAGAATATCTACAAGTCTTCGGTCGATGCCGCGAAGGCGTACGGTATGGAAGGCGACCTGATCGCGGGTGCCAACATCGCAGGCTTCCTGAAGGTTGCGGATGCAATGCTCGCGCAGGGCGTGGTGTAAAACATAATACACAAGAAAGCCCCCGATGTTCACACTATGAACATCGGGGGCTTTTTCGTGTAAATTATCCGTGGAACAGACGCTTGGTTTGATAGCGCGGCTCGCAGGTGAGGTTGATGCCGAGTTTACGCAGGGTGTTTTCGTCCACCTGCGAGAGGATGACCGAGGAGTGCATCTCGCATCCCGCGAGTTTGTCGAGCTGTTGCATCGCGAGTTCCGCCGTCGGGTCGGTCGCGGCGCAGATGGAGAGTGCCACCAACACTTCGTCGGTGTGCAGGCGGGGATTGTGACCGCCCAGATGGTTCACCTTCAAGTCCTGCACCGGCTCAATGACGGCGGGGGAGATCAGGCAGATATCGTCTCCGATATTGCCGAGCGCTTTCAACGCGTTGAGCAACATGGCGGAAGAGGCGCCGAGCAGTCCCGACGTCTTACCTGTGATGATACGTCCGTCACCGAGTTCGATAGCAGCGGCGGGCGCGCCCGTTTCCTCTGCCCGTTCGAGTGCGGCGGCAATGGCGGGACGGTTGTCCGCCGTGACGTTTGCCATCTTCATAAGAAGTTCGATCTTGGCGATCTCATCCTCGTTTTGGTTGCCCTTACGCTGATTGCACAGCGCGGAATAGTAGCGGCGCAGGATCTCCGCTTTTGCGGCGGCGCACACGGCGTCGTCATCAAAAATGCAGTTGCCCGCCACGTTGACACCCATGTCGGTGGGGGATTGATAGGGGCAATGCCCGTGTATCTTTTCAAAGGTCGCCGCCAAGACGGGGAAGATCTCCACGTCACGGTTATAGTTGACCGCCAGCGTGTTGTACGCTTCCAGATGGAACGGGTCGATCATATTGACATCGTTCAGATCGGCGGTGGCCGCTTCGTATGCCATATTCACGGGATGTTTCAGCGGCAGATTCCACACGGGAAAAGTTTCAAACTTCGCATACCCTGCCGAAATGCCGCGCTGATGGTCGTGGTACAATTGGCTGAGACACGTCGCCATTTTGCCGCTGCCGGGGCCGGGAGCGGTCACGATGACGAGCGAGCGGGAGGTTTCGATATATTCGTTGCGACCAAAGCCTTCGTCGCTCACGATACGCGCCGCATCCGAGGGATACCCCGGAATGGAGTAGTGGCGATAGACTCTCAGTCCCAATCCTTCGAGACGCGCCTTGAACGCTTCGGCGGCGGGCTGTTCGCTGTAGCGGGCGAGCACCACACTGCCCACGTACAGACCGAACCCGCGGAACGCATCGATCAAGCGCAGCACGTCCTGATCGTAGGTGATGCCGAGATCGCCGCGCACCTTGTTCTTTTCGATATCCTGCACGTTGATCACAATGACGATCTCCGCCTGATCTTTCAGTTGAGTGAGCATCTTGATCTTACTGTCGGGCTTGAAACCCGGCAGTACGCGGGAGGCGTGAAAATCGTCGAACAACTTGCCGCCGAACTCCAGATAGAGCTTACCGCCGAACTTCGCAATACGCTCTTTGATCTGTTCGGATTGCAGTTTCAGATATTTGTCGTTATCAAAACCGACTTTTTTCATAACTACCCCACCTAACCGAAAGTAATCAACTTAATAATTATAAAACATTCCGCATTTTCCGTCAAGGGGGCGGGGCGGGATATTTTCATCTTTTTATAGACAGCCAAGGGAAAATATGGTTTAATAGATACCGAGGTGACCTATATGATACCCATTTTGTTCCAAGATAAATCCATCATCGTGTGCGAAAAACCGATCGGCGTGCTGTCGGAGCGGGGGATGAACCCGCGTGAGCGGTGTATGCCGACCCTGCTCGAACAGCAGACACGCACCTTCCGCGTGGACGTGGTGCACCGCCTGGATAAAGCGGTGGGCGGTGTGATGGTGTTTTCCAAAAACGCGAAGGCGTCGGCGGGGCTCTCCCGCACCATTGCACAGCACGAAATGACCAAAGAGTACCTTGCCGTGGTGGCGGGATGCCCCGATGCGCCGCAGGGTGAATGGCGGGATATCCTGTTCCGCGATAAGCAGAAAAACAAGTCCTTCGTGGTAAAGCGTATGCGGCAAGGGGCGAAAGAAGCAGTGCTGGACTATGAAGTGGTGCAGACGGTGGAACGTCCCGAGGGGACAGTTTCCCTTTTGAAGATACGTTTACATACGGGGCGCACCCACCAGATCCGCGTGCAATGTGCCTCACGGCAGATGCCGCTTCTGGGAGACGAAAAATACGGCAGCCGTATCCCGACGAAAAACATCGCCCTATGGTCGCACCACTTGGCGTTTGCGCATCCCGTGACGAACAAACCTGTAGATATTACTCTGCCGCCGCCCGACACGGCTCCGTGGGCGTGGTTTGAGTGAGTGATGGAAAGTCGGTTGCTCTCTCTTATACAGGAGAGGCGGATAGCCACACATCTTCGAACAACGCACAGACCCTTGGCTCCCTCTTTGAGGGAGCTGGCATTTTCGAGGAGCGAGGACACGGTTTCAATTTGTGCTTATCGCAGTAACTACACCGTGTCTCCGAGAAATGCCTACGGCATTTCTCCCCGAGGCGGTGCATGTACAAGCGAGGAGAAAATGACTGAGGGAGTTTCTACGACCGACCACACACCCGTAGGATGGGGTCAAATTTATGCGCATATTCGCGGGCGGCAGATTGCCGCCCCTACCGCACGATTTTATATTACACTGTAGGGCACGGCGTTTACGACGTGCCGAGTGATACAAACCACGGCGGATTCGTGTTTCACTGTTCACCCTAACAAAAGAACTCTCTGTCCAATTTGGGCAAAGAGTTCTTTTGTTATTTACGGGTGGGTTTCACATTGGATGCAGGGGTTATATTGCCGTCGATTGAACCGTTCTCAGATTCAAAAGTTTTAATGCTTTCTCGTATCAAAACGAGTACTTGGCTGTTTACGCTTCTTCCTTCATAGTCGGCAATATGAGCGAGTTTGTTTAACATTTCTTCTTCAATTCGAATTGAAACACTCTTAATAGCCATAAAATCACCTCAAATTAGATGTATTATGTATTTATTTTAGATGCATTATGTGCTATAATGTTCTAAATGGATATACAGTATATCTATAAAATTTGAGGTGATATATATGATTACAGCAGAAAGCGCGATTTATACCTGTTGCTTTGTAGGGCACAGAACAATAAACGAGACCGAGGGATTAAAAGCGGAATTGAGGGGGATCATAGAACGGTTGATCGTGGATGAAAACGTAGATACGTTTCTGTTTGGCAGTAAAAGCCGTTTTAACAGCCTGTGTCTGGAACTTGTGACCGGAATGAAAGAAAAATATCCGCACATAAAACGAATCTATGTGCGGGCGGAATTTCCGATTATCGGCGATAGTTATAAAGCGTACTTGCTTGAAAGTTATGAAGATACCTATTATCCCGAAAAACTTATCGGGGCGGGCAGAGCGGTATATGTGAAGCGTAATTGTGAAATGATCGATAAAAGCCGATTCTGCGTCGTCTATTACGACGAAAAGAACGTTCCGACGACCCGTAAAAGCGGCACAAAGATCGCTCTTGACTACGCTGTTAAGCGAGGAAAAGAAATTATAAAATTACCCGGCGACACTCTTATGTAGAAGTTTAGATTGCAATTAAAAACACCCGAGAAGATTTCTGTGCAGAAATCTTCTCGGGTGTTTCTTTAAAACTCACATCGTGGCCGCCATGACGGCTTTTATGGTGTGCATACGGTTTTCGGCTTCGTCAAACACGATGGAGGCATCGCTTTCAAACACCTCGTCGGTCACTTCCATACAAGTGATGCCGAACTTTTCGTGGATGTTTTTACCGATGGTGGTCTTCAGATCGTGGAAGGCGGGCAGGCAGTGCATAAAGCGGCACTGAGCGCCCGCTTTTTCCATCAGCGCCGTATTGACCTGATAGGGGGAGAGCAACTTGATGCGCTCTTCCCACACCGAATCGGGTTCGCCCATCGACACCCACACGTCGGTATAGATCACGTGAGCGCCCTTCACCGCGTCGGTATCCTCGCTGAATTCCAGCGTAGCGCCCGTTTCGGCGGCGATCGCCTGACACTCGGCGATCAGTGCCTGATCGGGGAAGAACGCCTCAGGGGCACACGCTACGAAGTGCATGCCCATCTTCGCGCAACCGACCATCAGGGAGTTGCCCATATTGTAACGGGCATCGCCCATATACACGAGTTTCTTACCCTTCAAGTCACCGAAATGCTCTTGAATGGTGAGGAATTGCGCCAGGATCTGGGTGGGGTGGAATAGGTTGGGGAGCC
>CAZESL010000005.1:0-35319 GCA_964515215.1 uncultured Eubacteriales bacterium | reverse complement strand
GTCATAGGTAATATAGATATATCCGTCCTCGCATTCAACAGCATCAGGATAAGATACATTGTTCCTTTCGTCAAGCAATAACGAGTAAGGGAAGGTCTTACCGTCGTCCTCTGAAAGAAGGGCGGTTAAGTTATTACGCCCTTTGAAATTAATGTGATTGATCAGCAGAATACGGCCCGATTTAAGACGTCTTATAAAGAAACGGGAACAAGGACCTCCAAGCTTGCTATCCTCTCCTGCACTCCAGGTTTTTCCACGGTCATAGGAATGGGAAACACCTATTCCGTAGTTGGTTCTTACATACATTTTCAGTACACCGTTTGTGAGCTCCAAAACCATATGCTCATCAAAGGAACGGTTGCGGATGTCTGCCATTCCCATGCAAACAAAGGTTTTGCCGTTGTCAGAACTTTTGTAAACATAGGACCCGGCTTTTTCATCAGCTTTAAGTCCGCTTTTACGGAAATTCGGATATATATCTGTTTTCCAAATAGCGATGGGAAAGAGCCATTCTCCGCTTGAAAGCACGGTTGGCTTATTCATCATGATGCCGCGACCGACATAAAATTCTTCTCCCCATACAAGCTCATCTGCATCAGGATTTTCGCAAATGACAGCATATACCTCTTCTCCCGGCATCACATTCCAGAATAGCCAAAGCCGCTCCAAAGGATCAAGCCAAATAACAGGATCAAAGCATCGGAATTTCCCCTCTTTCTTTACCGCAGCTATCGGCTCGCCAAAATCGTTGTCTGCGTCGCTTTTCAGCAAAACAACATAATTTCCATAGGTTTCGGAGGTTTCTCCGCTATAAAAAGAAATAAAAGTGCATCCCTTTTTGGTGCGGGTAATTCCGGGAATTCCTTGCCACACACGATGGTGCGAATCGAATTTTTCCAATAGAGAACGGGCGGTAATAAGCATATTCTACCTCCATAATTAGTTAATGTAACTATTATATAAACCATTATTGCCTAAAACAATAACAAACTTGCTTTAAATAAATGGGTCCTAAGTTGACACAAGCAGAAGGTTTCGTGCTGGGTCTCGGCGCCAAAATGTTCACCATTGCAGGCCCTGTGATCGTCTACGGCACGGTGGCAAGTGTGGTATATGGGATTATTTATTAGATATGCACCGTAACGTAGGGGCGGCAATCTGCCGCCCGCATAATATCATACAACGAAAACGGGCGGCTGATAGCCGCCCCTGCATTTATCTCTGCATTTTACATGTTCTCAAAATCGGGTATATCGTAGGCCGTGTCTAATTTAATGGGATTATTATCTATATATTCCCAAGCAGCGTGATAACCCTTGTCGTTTCGAATCACCCGATCAACGAACGATTTTTGCCAAATGGATTGACCGACTTGCATAGAGACCCATCGTTTCATATGCCCGACCACCGTCGACACCGTAGGGGCAGCAACCTGCCGCCCGTCCTTGTCGGTATTGATAGATAATATCATATGAACATGGTCAGGCATCACGCAATATTTATCCACGGAGATCATAGGATAATGTTTCGGTATTTGCAGAATTGCCGTTTCCACAACAGAGCCGATATGCGATAGATCCGGGCGGCAGGTTGCCGCCCCTACATTCCACAGAATCGGTTTTCTATCCATAATGCAGACGGTAATGAAATAGGCACCGGGTGTAGAATAATCGAAATTTTCTATGCGAATACGTTTTCGGTTTGGTAGGCCGCTCATTAGCTTCACCTCTGTTAAGTTCATTATACCACACCGCCGTTTTAATGTAAATGTTTTTGCGAAAACGGTGCGGTCCAAACGTAGGGGCGAACTGTGTTCGCCCGCGGGCGGTCGCAGACCACCCCTACGGGACACCCCGCAAAAAGGCTTGACCGAAACGGTCAAGCCTTTTACAAATGATATTCCTTTATTTCTTCGGTTATGTCGTCTGCTTCAATAAAGGGACGCACAATCAACCACGATACTTTATCGTCTGACATTAAAATCCATTCCTTTGTTTCTTTATCAAGATAATATTGGGTTACTCTAACATATTTGTGCCGTTGGGTTTCAGTGATCGTTTTGATGGTGCGGTTGATATGCGCACAGAAATATTTAACGATTTCATCTTCAAACTCGTTTTGAGAATCATAATCCCACTCATACCATTCAAAGTGATCTCCCATATAGGCACAAAGATATTCTTTGCCTCGTTTTTTTACAACTCCTAATGAAATGTATAAGTCGTAATTATCAACGGTGCCCGAAAATGCGGCTTCGGTTTCTCCCAAATCAATAAAATTTGAGATCTCGGTTTTTTGAGTTATTTTTCGTTTGATATTTGTAAGGCATTCTTTCGGGCTTTTGTGTATTGTGTTTTTGTGTTTTGAAAAATGCATAGACCTTTTGTCACCTCATTTTATGACGGCACCGATAGGGGCGTGCATTGCCCTTTGCATTTTTGTCCGCTCAAAAGTTGTTTGCTCCTGCGCGAATATACGACCGTACCGTACGTATCGCCTTCTTCAAGATCACCGATTCCCCAAACGGTCGTACCGTCAGCCAGCATCACGCGGGAATTCTTGGAAACATAGACAACCGTGACCTCACCCGTGTATACTACGTAATCTTTCCTTAAAAAATCCGTCCACGTCGGCAGAACAGCACACACCAAAATAACGAGACAGAAAGCAACGCTCAGACAAAACAGAATCCTATCCGCGCGCGTATTTCGTCTCTCCCGTTTTTGACGTCGTTCGATCTTTGCCAATCGTTTTTGGGCGAAAGAATCGGTTTCCGCCTTCTCTTTTAAGCGTTTCACCAGCGCCTTCTCTTTCGGATCTTTCATCGACAAAGCGGTGCTCCCCCAAAGTACCAACACTACCAAAAGAAGAAGAAAGAGGGTTGCATATACGATTGCCAACGCTACCAAACGCCATTCACTGATTGGCATGCCGTTATACATGTCCTTCCTCCTTACAGTCCTCTGTCCTTCAAATCGCTCACTAACCCCACGTAAAATTCCCGCACGTCAAAGCCGTCGATGTTTTCGCGGGTGAGGTCGATCATATCGCCGTGCGAGATGCCGCGTGCGGCAGGCGGGGTCAACAGCACGTACTTCTCGCCCCACGCAAACGAAGTCTCACTCACAAGCCCGTCGTTATCCCCGCTGAAGTGTTTAACCAAATGATAGGAAAAATTCAGCGGAAATTTTCCGTGGGTCGCTTTCGGCAGAACAGACCCTACGCTTTGGCAATAGACCCCTTCGGGGGTGGGCATTTCGGCGTTCAACGCGGCACACCGCGCTTCGGTAAGATCCCCCACGGCGGCAAGAAAGTCGGGGTCAGCATCCCCGAGCTTTTTCAGCGTTTTATTGTAAGCCCCCGCCACCTGCTCTTGTATATCCGCGGATATTTTGGTCAGCAGATGATCGGCAAACAGACATCCCCTGTGCGGCGTGTTGATGGTGGTGAGGGACGCCACCCGCTCGCCGATACCGAACTTCGCGATGGCGTACCGACAATCCAGCCCGCCTTTGGAGTGGGCAATAATGTTCACCTTTTCGGCACCCGTCTGTGCCAGTATCGCCGAAATGCGTTTCGCAAGTTCCGCGGCACTCTCTGCCACCGAAGCCGCCGACGAATGGTTTCCGTAAAATACCGTGGCACCGTTCGCTTTTAACTCTTTCGGAATACGTCCCCAATAGTTAAAAAAGCGGGTATCCCTGAAAAATACGCCGTGCACCAGCAAGAGGGGGTACTTTGTTGCACAGACTTTTTGATGTTTGCGCTGTTTATTGACCTCAACCTTTTGGTGTTCAAACACGCACTCCGCCACAGTGGCTTTCAAAATGGAAAACAGCGCGATCACGTTCGCGATCGGAATCATTCCGCAGAGGATACCGACCACCCGCCGTTTCAGACCCAATTGGGCGGAAGTGAAGTAGACGCAAAGGATGCCGTTCCAAAACACGGCACAATGCACACCGAAACACAACAGAAGATTCCAAAGATAGGACGCAAGGTCGTGCGGCACGGTTTTGACTGCCGATACGATCTGCCACACCGCACTCACGGTCACCGACAGGCAAAACGCGCACAGCAGGACGGTGCCGTGCTGACACAGCCATCCGCGCGCATTGCCCGCGCGAGACACCCCCGCACCCGCCAATGCGTTGACCAAAAGAAAAGCGGGCACAAACGCAAACAGCACGCGAGGCTGTTCACGTATCAGCCAAAAACCGTTCGCAACGATACCAATGACGACCGCGTTCAGCAGTGCCGCCGCACCAAGACGCACCCTCACGTTTTCCACCACACTTCAATGGCAGTATACCACATCCCCCGTTTTTTGTAAATACACTTGCATTAATTGCGCGCGTACCGTATAATCAAGTCGAAAGGGAGTGATCGCATGAATGAATCCGTATTTTTTCACGAGTTTTTCACGGCGGAAGATACCGTGCTGGCGGAAGGCTTGCCGAAGCAGCGGTTTTTGAGCGATACGTTAGCGGATATCGCACCGTCGGTCGAGACCGTTTCGGTGTGTGAGCCAAACGACACCTTCCGCTTTTTGCACGAGACCGCGGTCATTGCACACAAGGGCGTGCTGTACGCCGCGTGGTATCACAACCCGCAACACGAACTTTCGGGATATACCCCCATTTGCGGAAAGCGGTCGTACGACGGCGGGCACACGTGGAGTGATTTAGAAATCCTGTGTGAAGACCCCACGGCGAAGATCCTTTATTGCCCGCCCGTGTACGGCGTGTTTGACGGGGAACTGTATATGTTCGTAAACGAAATGGTGGGCGTGGATCTTATCCATGCGTTGGATCTGTATCGGCTGAACGAGGAGACCGACCGTTTTGAATTGGTATGGTCCCGACCGATCCCATTTAAACTGAACACCAATGTGTTGCATCTGCCGAACGGCAGGTGCTTACTCCCCGGCCGCATTGCGGAACTTGACGGATTCCCCAACACCCCCGCCGTGCTGATCAGCGACAGCGGACGGGCAGACGGTGAATGGCGGCTCGTGAAGATCGCGGAAAACGGCGATCTGCCCGACGGTGAAAAATACGTCCACCCCGAGATCACCGCGTTGCAAGACGGCAACACCCTCCATATGTTCTGCCGCAACGATAACCGCCGTGTACCGACGGTGTATCTCTCTGCCGATTGCGGCGAGAGTTGGAGTACGGTGACTTGTCACGACGTGCCGTACGTGGCCACCAAAATGTACACCGGCCGTCTTCTTGACGGGCGCCCGTTTTTGGTAGCGAATATCGACAGATCCGACCGTTCCCGCCTCGCGTTGTACGTGGGCAAAGCAGGCGGCAACACCTTTACGAAACGGGCGATCTTGTTTGACAGCGAAGCGGTGCCGCTGAAAGGCGCCGTTGCCTGCCACTACCCTGCCGCCACCGAATACGACGGCAAACTGTACGTCATTGCCTCGCTGAATTACGAATGGTCGGTACGCGGTGCCGTGTTGTTCATCGTGGACATCGATAGTATATAAAACAACGGGCTTGGCCGAATGGTCAAGCCCGTTTCGTTTTACAAATACAAGATCGGCAAGGCACTCCAGCCGTGGCACAAACTGCCCGCGTTATCGAACGCCGCGGCACCTTCCGCCACCTCCCACACGGTGGTAGCTCCCGCCGCAAGCATCGGGCGATAGGTGCGGCGGATATCCTCCCGCACCCACGCGATGTTGGCGGTGTCTGCCATCAATACCGCATCGTACATAAACCCCTTCATGCTGAGCGAGCAGGGTGAGAGGCATCCCGCTTGCAAGTCGACGGCGATCGCCGCCGTTTCGGCAGGCGTCGTAAGTCCTGCGATCACCGCCAAGGCGTTGGGCAACGCGTGGAACAGGTCGCCGCCCTGCGTAAAGGCGAAAAGGCCGTTTTCGGGGTTGTAAAACGCCGCTTTTACTGCGGGACGCAGAGCATCCAGCCACGCGTCTTCATCAAACGGCTTTTGCAGCATTGCGGCAATACGCTTCATATTTTGAAGCGCCAGCACACACAACACGTTGATCATCACATCCGCGGTATTCCCTGCAGGGGTTGCCATTCCTTCCGACCAATCGTAGAAGTTCCAATAATCTACCCCCTCAAACGAGTGCATCAGCCCGCCCCTCATCTGCGGTTTGAACGCGGCGAGAATGGCAAGCAGTTTCGGGTACACCGCCTCACCGAGCGATAGGTCGCCCGTATGTTCCATATACTCCCGCACTGCCTGAAAATAGTAGAGCGAGAAAGAGGGGATCGCCAGCGTATCTCCGCACGGGTAGGTGATGGAGAGGAGATCGTCCGCCCGTTTATCCTGCGCGATGAGCAACAGATTGGCACGGGCGTAATCGCGGTTGCCGTCCTTAAACGCGCGGTAGCCGCACAGCATCTGGTTGCGGGAATCGTACACGTACAACCCCTGTTCCCGCCACGGGGTGTCCACGTAATGTTCAAGCATACACCGTTCAAGTGTGGTCACACAGCAGTCGTACAGCGGCCGGTCGGCGGGGTCCTCCGTACAGACGTTATCACGAACGACGGGGTAGGTTTGCGGAAACACACCGATATAGTCCACCGCGATCGGCACTTCGCAAAACACTTCCACGTACCGTCCGCCAAGGCGTAACATATAGTTTGCAAAAGTGTTCTCCCCCGCGCGCGCCACGTATTCCACGCTGAAGTCGCGATCGTCGATCAAGCGGCGCACCCCGCCGTCTTCAATATGTTCGCCCCACGTAACGGTAACGGTCTGTGCCGCGGGTGAGGTGAATTGCAGTGAGAGCAGCCCCACCGTTTCCGCACCGAGATCCACGAGGTAGTGATTCCCCTCCGCTTTCAGCATCGTCGTTACCGCTCGCGGGTGCACCACCGATTTTTTGATCGGTCGGGGGTACATTTTTGCGTCTTTTTCCACCGTCACACTGCGAAAAAACGGCGTATCGTCGGGGCGGGTCGCATCGTAGCGAAAACTCGGCCCGAGTTGCATCGTCACCGTCTTTTCGTACCCGCTCACATAATGCGGCTCTTCGCGGGAGAGGGTCTCCTCCCCGCTCGCGCACACCGTTTTTCCGTCGCATTCCACCGCGTACAGCAAGCCCGCCGCCGCGGGTTTGTACCAAAAGGTCGGGATACCCACGTGCCACACCAAAAAGGTCAGCGTATTTTCCCCTGCCGTGAGATACGGCGTGATATCCACGCTGTCGTACACTTTATAGTGCTCAAAGTCCGCATACTGATTAGCGGCGACGTACTGTCCGTTGACGTACAGCGTATAGTCACCGTCCACCGAAAGGTGGCAGGTGACCGCCCCCTGTGTGTACGTAAACCGATCGACAAACTCACCGTAGGAATTCGGCTTCACGTCTTTCGTGTACCATATCCACCGCGCCTTATCAAACGTATTCATTCCGTCACCTCAAATGCAATCGTTATCTGTTCGCCTGCGTGCATCGGGATCTCCAAAATATCCCCCTCTGTTCTGTGCGGCACCGTCACGAAGGCGATCGGGTGTTCTGCCTTTACACGCAACGTGTTTTCGCGCGCGGCGGTAACGGTCACGGTAACGGGGGCGTTGTTCTGCCACTCCATATCCACCGTAAAGCCGCCGCGGGCGCGTAACCCTTTCACCGCACCGCTGTGCCATGCGGGCGGCAGGGCAGGCAACAGGGTGATAACACGCGCGTCCGTCCTGCCGAGATGGCTCTGCAACAGCATTTCGCAAATACCTGCCGTCCCGCCGAAATTGCCGTCGATCTGGAACGGCGGATGCATATCGAAGAGATTTTCGGCGGTGGACAACTTCATTAACTGTTCCAAATGGTGTCCCGCTGCCGTACCGTCGCGCAGACGGGCGAAGAAATTGATGATCCACGCACGCGACCACCCCGTTGCTCCGCCGCCGTGTGCCAAACGGCGTTCGATAGTACGGCGGGCGGCTTCATACAGCACGGGATCGTCCTCATTGATCTGATCGGCGGGATACAGCCCGAAAAGGTGCGAGATGTGCCGATGTCCCGGCTCCGCCTCCTCGTAGTCGCGTATCCACTCGGCGATCGTGCCGTACCGCTCACTCACCCGCAGCGGCGGCAGACGGCGCAGCGTTTCCCGCAAGGGGGCGGCAAAAGCCTCCTCGTGCAGCACGTTACAAGCGTAAACCGTATTTTCAAACAGCGACCGAATGATCTCAAAATCGATCGTCGCACCGTAGGTGAACATCTCTGCTTTCTTCTCGCCGTTTTTATCGGTATAGAGGAACGCGTTTTCGGGGGAATTGGACGGGGCGGTCACCAAATATCCGTCGGGCGATTCCGTGAGGAAATCCAGTACGAAGAGGCAAGCCCCTTTCAAAATCGGGAAGATCTCCGCAAGATACGCGCGATCCCCCGTGTATTCGTAATGCTCCCACAAATTCAGACACATCCACGCCCCCGCCATTGGGAACAGTCCGCACTGCACCATATCGTGCACCCCCGTGCGCCCGAAGGCATTGGTGGTGTGGTGGATCACCCAACCGCCCGCACCGTACAGTTCGCGGGCGGTCTCCTCTCCGAAACGGCTGACCATCTTCATAAAGTGGATAAGCGGGCGCACCGTTTCGCTCATATTCGCGACCTCGGCGGGCCAATAGTTCATTTGCAGATTGATGTTGGTGTGAAAGTCACTCCCCCACGGCGGCGCAAACCCGTTGCACCAGATCCCCTGCAGGTTGGCGGGCAAGGTCGCCCGTTTGCCCGAGGAGGAGAGCAACAGATACCGCCCGAAGTGAAAGTACAAAAGATACAGCCCGATATCCTCCGTGCCCGCCTGCACGCGGCGCAGACGTTCGTCGGTGGGAATATCGTCATACGATGCGGCATCGACCGACAGTTCCACCCCGCGGAAGAGTGCGCGGCTTTCCGTAATATGTTCGTTTTTCACCTCGTCGTAGTCGGCGGCACTGATACGGGCAAGGCGTGCCGCTGCCGCATCGGCGGGATCGATCGTCTCATCGATGTCGTAGGTCATAACGTCGTAGTTGGTTGCCAAACTGACGTACACGGTCAGCACCGTCGCGTTCGTAATTGTCAGTCGGTCGCCGTCAAGGCACACCGCCCCGTCGCTTACCGCTTTCACGTCCGCGCAAAAGTGCAGACCGACGCCGCCCTCACCATGGCTTTCGGTGGTAGGGAAGGTCACCTGCCCCGCGCAACGCAGGGCGTCTTCCGCGACAGCCGCCGTCACCCCGTCTTTTTCACGGCAGTACCCCACCGTGCAGGAAAAGGGTCTGTCACACGTCATACGATACACAAACGCGTCGTACGCCGTGCTGACAAACGACTCACTGCGAAAACGTGCCCCCGCTTTTTGATAGGACACCCTTACCGTTGCCTCGTCAAGCAATAGTTCCTTGCGATAATCATCGTAGGGTGCGTCCTCTGCAAAGCACACCGTCAACTCGCCGAAACTCTCATACGAACGCACCGTGCGCGGCTCGGCCAAAAAGTTTTCGGTGCACAGTGCCGCCGCTTCGACAAACCGCTCTGAAAACAGCAGTTCACGTATGTGGGGCAGTACCGCGGTCGCCGCGGGGTTTTTCTCTTTGTTTTGATAGCCGCACCACAGCGATTCTTCGTTGAACTCCACCGTTTCGCACTGCGGATCACCGTACACCATCGCACCGACTCGCCCGTTGCCGAGCGGAAACGCGCGCATCCAATCCCTCTCGTACCGGTCATGCCATATGCGTGTTTTCATAAACCTGCCCCCTTGTTGTAAGAAAGGGAGAAAATCCGCAGACCTTCTCCCTTCCTGTGTATTGTCTCAGCCCATTACGGCGTATACCGAATCTCTTCGCTGACCAAAACGGCGTCATCCCAGTTCTCTTCCTCCACGTTCTCCCAATCCAATTCGCGGTAGACCGTCAAGAGGAATTCCAATTGTTCCACTTTGTCAATGTGGCTGTTTTCAAGCGACTCTTCCAACCACTCCACCTTACTGAAGGAGGCATACCCCGGCAGAATATACGTGGCGAAATACGGCTGGATACCAATGGAATTGATCGTTGCCTCGTCAACGGAGAACAACAACGGCTCTGCCGTTTTGTTTAAAAAGTAAAGGGTACTGTAATAGCCGCCCCACTTCGTATCTTCCGCACTGTTCACCGCAATGACGGTAACGTACTCGTTCTCCATCAACAACTTCTCACCCGTACCGAGAGTATGGCGATAGGTCGTAACTTTGTCCGCCCCCTTCGGGTAGAGGTGCGCCGCCTTTTCGGCAATCGGCGGTGCTTCCCAATCGTCCACGTCGCTCACGGTGAACACCAGCAGGATATCGGTATATTCCCCAATATCTACCCCCTCGGGCAAGATGTCGCTGAGAACGATACTGTCTTCATAACTCTCCCCTGCCGCTACTTCCGTCACGAACAGTGGTTCGATCAACACACCGTTCACCGCCGCGGTATCCACCGCGAACAGGCAATCGGTATCCTTCGTAAGATTTTCGAAACAGGCGTGCAGAGTATACCCCAACTCCCCGTCTTCTTCGATCTCGTTGATGGTGACACGGCAGGAGGCGGTATCCACCACCGTGGTGGCAACAAACTCCTCATCGCCGTCCAGAATCACCTGTGCCGTCGTAGTCGTGGTGGTCGTAGGCGGCATGGTCGCGCCTTGCACGTCACCGTTCCCCGTCGTGGTGGGAGTATTCGTTGTACCTTGTGCGGGCGTATTTTCCGCGGTAGTCGTAGTGCCGTACTGCGACCCCGCTGTAGTGGTGGTCTGCGTGGTCACACCCTCGTTGCCCGACACGGTCGTGGCAGTCCCCGTCGTAGTGGTAGTATCTCCACCGTCTACAGGTGTTTTACCGCATGCGGAAAAACACAACAGTACCGCCGCTATGCTCAGTAATGCTACAATTCGTTTCATTCTTCTCGCTCCTCTGTTTATGTACACTGGATATTATACGCATTTCATGAACGCTTGTCAACTGTTGCGACTTGCATGTATTTTCCTTTTCCGAAAGGACACACTACCTTGCGAGAGGAGATGGGGTCATGCCCGAAAGGATCGGACGGTACACGGTGGCGCTGAACAATCGGCCTACGGTACAAGGACACGCTGCCGTTGTGGGAAAACGCGAGGGAGAAGGGCCGCTCGGCCGCTATTTTGACGCGGTGTTTGAAGACACCACCATGGGAAAAAAGACGTGGGAACAAGCAGAAAGCGCCCTGCAAAAAGAGGCGCTCACCCGCGCACTCAACCGTGCGGGGCTCGCCGCCTCCGAGATCAATCATCTGTTTTGCGGCGATCTTCTGAACCAGTGCACCGCCTCGGCATTCGGACTGCGCGAATTCGGCATTCCGATGTACGGGCAGTACGGTGCGTGCTCTACCATGGCGCAAACGCTCGCGATGGCGTCCGTTTTTGTGGACAGCGGTGCCGCCGACCTGTGTGCCGCCGTCACGTCCTCGCATTTTTGTGCAGCAGAGCGGCAATTCCGCTTGCCGCTGGAATACGGCGGACAGCGGCCACCCTCGGCGCAGTGGACGGCCACGGCTTCGGGTGCCGCGATCGTGGGCATGGGCGGAAACGGTGTGAAGGTCGCCGCCGTGTGCGGCGGGCGAATGATGGACATGGGCATCACCGACGCGAACAATATGGGGGCCGCGATGGCCCCCGCCGCCGCCGATACCTTACTTCACTTTTGGCAGGACACCAACACCGCCCCCGAAGATTACGACCTGGTAGTGACGGGCGACCTTTCACAAGTCGGCAGCGACCTTTTGCAGCAACTGCTCAGTCGCGAAGGTGTCACCCTCGGCAGCCGTCACGCCGATTGCGGACTGTTGCTCTACGATCGCAAGCGGCAGGACGTACACGCGGGCGGCTCGGGGTGCGGTTGTTCCGCCGCCGTTTTGTGTGGGTATCTTTTGGGAAAACTTGAAAAGCGGGAAATGAAGAGCATTCTCTTCGTGGCAACGGGGGCGCTGATGTCCCCCACCACGTCCCAACAGGGCGAATCCATTCCCGGTATCGCCCACCTGCTCCATTTGGTAGCGGAATAAAAAGGAGAACGCCCTTATTTTCGGGATTGACAAGCGGCATCTTTTCCTATATGATAACGACAAGACATATAGGAGGTTGTGAAGGTATGAACGCCTTGGGAAAAATATCGATCGCGATCGGTGCCTTTCAGCACTGGTACGGTGACCGCCGTGCGTTGGAGATTGCAAAAGAGATCGGCGCCGAAGCGGTGGACTATGATTTGAGTTGTGTGTACGATTACCGCCGCGAAGGGAATATCTACGCCAAAAGCGACGAAGAGATCGTACGGTATGCGAAAGAGATGGCGGCTTATGCGGCGCAACTCGGGCTTGCGATCGGGCAGACCCACGGGCGCGGGGAAGCCCTGCGCGGGGAAGAGCACGTAGAGTTCAACCGTCATCAGTTCGAAAACCTGCGCCGTGATTTCCTGTTTACGGCGGCGCTCGGTGCGCCGATCTGCGTGATCCACGCGGTGCCCACCGTGGCGTTTCCGCTGGACGCCGACCCGCAGTTGTTGCGGGATGCCAATTTTCGTCTGTTCACCACCGCCTGCGAGTTTGCGAAGCAATACGGCGTGAAGGTGGCGACCGAGACGTTCGGGGACGCACCGCCGCACGATCTGTGCGACTTCTTCGGCAACATCGACGAGTTTTTGAAGTCGTATAACCGCGTGTGTGCGGTGAAGGATTATAAGGACTATTACGTCACCTGCGCCGATACGGGGCATTGTATTGACTGGGACGACGTGTTTGACGCACTGGACGAGGTGAATTATCAAGGCAACTACAATCTGGAATTGAATCTCACCCACGTGAGCCAACACTTCGCAGCAGAAGAGGGCGCGTACGCCATCCGCGTATTGCGGGAGATCCTGCGTATGCGGGCGGCAGGCGAACGCATTCGGAAATAAGCGATAAAGTAATTTTTTAAAGGGGGAAACTCCGTGTTTGCCGAAAACAAAGGATATCCGTTCCACGGCTGTGTGTTGAATATTGCCTATTCCGATCTGCTCTTCGCGCCCATGAATTCCGCCGAACATTATCAGTTAGCGGCACATTTAGGGTTTGATGCGCTGAAAGGCGACGTGCGCATCACCGCCGACGGCGGGTTGGTGATGTGCCACGACGAAGGGATCACGCTTGACGAAAACGGGCGCATCGGACGGTACGACCGCAACGATCAAATGAAATTCCGTGATCTGTCGTATGCGTCGCTTATGGAGATGGAATACGCCTCGTTTGCGGATGCGATGGGGCATTATGCGCGGATGTGCGATTTCGAGACCTTCGTGCGCATTTGCAAGAAAAATCGCAAGATGGTGTACGCCACCGTGCGGGATTACAACATACCGCAGATGATCGAGGGCGTGATCGCCGTGCTGCGGAAATACGATATGGAAGAGCACTGCATCATCAACTCCTTCACCTACGAGTCGTTGTGCGAAGTGCGCCGCCATTCCCAAAAGATCACCGTGTCGCAGGTGCAGGATCTCGGTTATCTGCCGAATACCGAGGACGTGGACCGCCTGTGTGCTTTGGGGAACAGCATCATGACGTTGTTCTGGTACACCGTCGGCTTGACGCGTGAACGTTGGGCCGAGGCAGACGAGGTGATGGCGTACGCAAAGACGCGCTCCCTGCCGGTACATATGGCGCTCGTCCCCTCACGCGCACAGTATGAGGATATGATCGAAAAAGGCATATGCGGGTTCCAGTTGTACCGCGCCGTTTTGCCGTACACCCGCAGTGACGTGCATTTTGACGTTGCGGCGGAGAACGGTGAGGCGACCTTCGTGAATATTTTGCGCGGGGATACCTATACGGCCACGGTTTCGATGGAGAGCGGCATCGTTTCCGTGCGCGATATCGCGTATAACGGGAGCCCGTCGGCGTATCCGGACGGTCTGCCCGCCTTGTGGCTCAACACGTTGGACCATCGGCTGGAAGTGACCTGCGCCGAAAATCCGCAAGCCGCGATTCGGTGGGACGGCAAAGCACTGTTGTTGGATACGCAAAACGTGAACGGAGTATACCGCATTCACGTTTCGGTGTGAGAGACAAACCAAAAGGACTCGGGATCACTCCCAAGTCCTTTTACAAAATAGGTTGTAATTTTTCCTGCCGGTGGTATGATGAAATCGAAAGGAAGTGCGATGATGAAACGATTTGAGATCACGTTTTTTACGGTCCGCGCCACGCACCGCAATGCGAAACGGTCATCAACCTCTACCCGAATCAAGCGTATCTGGAATCGCTCGGCAACGCTTCGTATGAGGAACACTTGGAGGATTTCGTTGCCCGTGTGAAGCCCGATTTCGTCAGTTACGATCACTACCATTTCTTCGGGCGCGATTGCCCGCGACCCGTCCTCTCCACCACGGGCAACCGTCGCGCGGATCTCATTATTCAAAATGCCTATCGCGAACACGACCGCCCCGGCTTTTTTGAAAACGCCGAACAGGTGCGCCGTTGTGCGCGTGCACACGGGTTGGATGCCATGTGCATCGTGTTGCTGACCGAACACGGCATGTATCGCAACCTGACGCGTGCCGAGCTCAGCTGGGAAGTGAACGTGTGCCTGGCGTATGGCTTCCGCCGCGTGTCCTTTTTTACCTATGCACTGCCCGTGGGAGATGCGGACGGCGTATGGCGTTGGGACAACGCCATGGTCGACCCCGAGGGGAACAAATATCAACACTACTATGACGTGCAGGCGATCTCTCGTTGGTTGCGCCCGCTGGGTGAGCATTTGTTCAGCTTGGATTGCGAGCGGGTGTGTCATACCGACACCGATACCGTGTGCCACGGCAGCATCCGCGGCATCACGGGGGATGCCGCGGTGGGTTGCTACAGCGATGGCTCGGTGCTGATCGTGAACAAGAGCCATATGCTGAGCGAAACCTTCACGGTAGAGGCGGAAACGCTCACCCGTTACGATACCGAAACCGACCGCTTCGTGCCGTGCGATACCACCTTCACTTTAGAGGCGGGTCAAAGCGCGTTGATAAAATGATGAAAACGGGGGATGCATCGTAGGGGTCGGCGCTTGCGACGACCCGCGGGGGAATGTGCGCAGTTGGAAATGCGCTTTTCCTTTACAACCCCTCCGAGTCGCCTCGCGGCGACCCACCTCCCCTTACACAGGGGAGGTGGGCGTTTTCTACATTAAAATTTGCGTTCATCTCGCGGGTTGCGGCTGCCGTGATTTTGCGGTCGGTTGAAAACGGGGCGTCGCAGAGCGCCGCCCCCTACAAATTTGCCGCACAAAAAAGAACTTGGGATCACTCCCAAGTTCTTTTTCTATACAGATCTTACTTCATGGACTCTTCCACAGCCACGGCACAAGCAACGGTCATACCAACCATGGGGTTGTTACCGGCACCAATAAGACCCATCATTTCCACGTGCGCCGGCACGGAGGACGAACCCGCAAACTGCGCGTCGCCGTGCATACGGCCCATGGTATCGGTCATGCCGTAAGAAGCAGGGCCGGCAGCCATGTTATCGGGGTGCAGGGTACGGCCGGTACCGCCGCCCGAAGCCACCGAGAAGTAGCTGACGCCGTTCTCGTTGCACCATTTTTTGTAGGTGCCCGCCACGGGATGCTGGAAGCGGGTCGGGTTGGTGGAGTTACCGGTGATGGAAACGCCGACCTTCTCGAGCTGCATAATGGCAACGCCTTCGGGAACGTTATCCGAGCCGTAGCATTTCACGTCGGCGCGGGGGCCGTTCGAAAACGCTTTTTCGCTGATGACCTTAACCTCTTCGGCATAGGGATCAAACTCGGTCTCCACATAGGTGAAGCCGTTGATGCGGCTGATGATATACGCCGCATCTTTACCGAGACCGTTCAGGATCACGCGCAGCGGCTGCGTGCGGACTTTGTTCGCGTTCAGCGCGATCTTAATAGCACCCTCTGCGGCCGCAAACGATTCGTGACCGGCAAGGAAGCAGAAGCATTCGGTCTCTTCGGAAAGGAGCATTTTGCCGAGGTTGCCGTGGCCGAGACCGACCTTACGGTTTTCGGCAACAGAGCCGGGGATGCAGAACGACTGCAGACCGATACCGATAGCGGCAGCCGCGTCGGCCGCCTTTTTGCAGCCCTTCTTGATGGCGATAGCGCAACCAACGGTATAGGCCCATTTGGCATTTTCAAATGCGATGGGCTGCGTTTCTTCCACGATCTTGTAAGGATCGATGCCCTGAGCGGCACAGATCTCCTTGCATTCGTCGATAGAGGAAATCCCGTATTCTTTAAGAGTGGCAAGAATTTTTGCCTCGCGTCTCTCGTAACCTTCAAACTTAGCCATTGTTCGTATTTCCTCCTTCAATTATTCTTTTCTCGGGTCAATGTACTTCACGGCATCGTTGAAACGGCCGTACGTACCCTTGGACTTCTCGTATGCTTCGCCCGGTTCCATACCCTTTTTGATGAAATCGGTCATTTTGCCCAGCGAAACGAACTCATAGCCGATAACCTCGTTGTTCTCGTCTAAAGCCATTCTGGTGCAGTAGCCTTCGGTCATTTCCAGATAGCGCACCCCCTTGGACTTGGTGCCGTACATGGTACCGACCATGGAGCGCTCGCCCTTGCCGAGGTCTTCCATGCCTGCGCCGATGACCAAACCGTCCTCGGAAAACGCGGACTGCGAACGGCCGTAGACGATCTGCAGGAACAACTCGCGCATGGCGGTGTTGATGGCGTCGCACACGAGGTCGGTATTCAATGCCTCGAGAAGCGTTTTGCCGGGAAGGATCTCCGCCGCCATAGCCGCCGAGTGGGTCATACCCGAGCAACCGATGGTTTCCACCAGCGCTTCCTCGATAATGCCGTCTTTCACGTTGAGCGAAAGTTTGCAGGCGCCCTGCTGGGGTGCACACCAACCCACACCGTGCGTGTAGGCAGAAATATCTTTGATCTCTTTTGCCTGTACCCATTTACCTTCTTCCGGAATGGGAGCGGGGCCGTGATGCGGGCCCTTGGCTACGCAGCACATTTCCTGGACTTCCTTTGAATAGTTCATGAAAAATACTCCTTTCAACAGTTAAAAACTACTACGAGTAAGTTTACCACAGTTTGAAGTAATAATCAAGTTTTTTCTTTCTTTTTTTCGTTTGTGCAGAGGATTTCGTGATTTTTTTATGAGTTTATGGGGTGTGACTTGAAAAAGGAATGAAAAGATGATAAGATTAGAGAAAATCCCGTGTGAAGTGGTGACATAGATGAGCAAACAACTGTTGATGGGCAACGAAGCCATCGCGTTCGGCGCCATTCGCGCCGGCGTCGGCGTGGTGACGGGGTATCCCGGCACCCCCTCGACCGAGGTACTGGAAACGATTGCCAAACATAACGATAACGGCCGTATCTACGTGGAATGGTCGGTGAATGAAAAGGCGGCGATGGAGGTCGCCGCGGGTGCGGCGTATGCGGGTCAGCGTACGCTCGTTACGATGAAACAGGTGGGGTTGAACGTCGCGTCCGACCCGCTGATGTCGCTCGCCTACGTGGGCGTCAAGGGCGGCATGGTGGTGTTCGTGGCGGATGATCCCGGCCCCATCTCCTCCCAGACCGAACAGGATACCCGCACCTTTGCGGCGTTTTCCAAACTGCCTATATTCGATCCGACTTCGCCCGAAGAGGCGTACACTATGATGGCGGATGCGTTCGAACTGTCGGAGGAACTGGGCACTCCCGTACTGTTCCGCGCGACCACCCGCATCTGCCACGCGTGTGCGACGGTGGAGGTGGACGATACGGTGCACGAAGTCACTCCCGAAGGGTTCGTGAAAGATTCCCGTTGGGTCATCTTCCCGCGCCTTTCCTACGCGGCGCACAAGCACATTGAAGCGCGTAATGCGCAACTTTCCGACACCTTCAGCGGATACGCGGGCAACGTCCTCACGGGGGCGGGCACCCTCGGCATCGCGGCGGGCGGTGTCGCTTGGGCGTACTTAAACGAGGTGCTGGACGGCACCGAAGGGGTGAAACTGTTAAAAGTGGCCACCCCGCACCCCTTCCCCGACGCATTGGCACGGGAATTTTTGGAAGGGCTCAGCGAGGTGTTGGTGCTGGAAGAACTCGATCCCGTGATCGAACGGGCGCTGATCGCGGTGTGCGGCAAACAGGGGCTCCCCGTGACGGCGCACGGCAAACTGGATGGCACCACCCCCACGGCGGGCGAACTGTCTGCCGAAGCGGCGCGAGTGCTGGTGGCGAACTTCACGGGGCGCGACCTGCCCGCCGCGACGGCGCTCGATCTGCCGCCCCTGCCCGTACGCCCGCCCGTGCTGTGTGCGGGGTGTCCGCACCGTGCCTCCTTCTATGCGGTGAAGCAAGCCGCGAAACAAATGAAGAAAAACGCCGTATTTTGCGGTGATATCGGCTGTTACACCCTCGGCAACGCCATGCCGCTGGATATGACCGACACCTGCCTGTGTATGGGTGCGGGCATCACGGTCGCGCAGGGCATCAAGCGGGTGGAGCCCGACCGTTTGTGCTTCTCCTTTACGGGGGATTCCACCTTCTTCCACACGGGGTTGGTGGGCATCGTGAATGCGGTGTACAACAAGACCCCCATGGTGGCGGTGATATTGGACAATTCCTCCACCGCCATGACGGGACACCAACCCAATCCCGCCACGGGCGCGACCGTTACGGGAGAGGTCGCCGAGGTCATTTCGATCGAAGGGGTGCTGAAAGCTCTGGGCGTAAAAACGGTGTTGACCACCAATCCCTTTGAGTTGGCAAATGCCATCGACACGGTGAAACAGGCGGCGGCCGCGGCGGAAAACGCGGTGGCGGCGATCGTCTTCCGCGCACCGTGTATTGCCGTGACAAAATCGGCCCCCGCGCTCAAAATAGCGGCGAATTGCATCGGTTGTAAGAAATGTGTGAAAGAACTCGGCTGTCCCGCCATCGTACGGGACGGTGACAAAGTGCGTATCGACGCGGCGCTGTGTACGGGTTGCGGTCTGTGCGCGAAGGTGTGTCCCGTGAACGCGATCGGAGGTGGCGCAAATGTATAACGTACTGTTGGCAGGTGTCGGCGGGCAGGGGACGGTGCTCGCCTCGCGGCTGATCGCGGCGGCGGCACTTTCCCGCGGCGAGATCGCTCACACGGCGGAGACCATCGGTATGGCGCAACGCGGCGGTTCGGTGGTAAGCCACGTGCGTATCGGCGAGGGGGTGTATTCCCCGCTCATCCCGCACGGCACGGCAGACGTGCTGATCGGGTTTGAACCCGCCGAAGCGGTGCGCGCCCTGCCGTATCTCAAAGCGGGCGGCACGGCGGTGGTCTGCACCGCGGCGGTCAAACCCGTGACCGATGCGCTGAACGATTCGGGCTACGAAGCCACAACAATGCTTGATTATCTAAAAAAGCAAAAGATCCGTACGATCACGGTGGACGGCGAGGCCGTTGTCGCCGCCTGCGGCACGGCAAAGGCGCTGAACATCGCCCTGCTCGGTGCGGCGGCCGCCGCGGGCGTGCTGGGTGTGACAACCGAGGAACTGCAAGGCGCGGTGGAGGGGTTAAATCCCCGTTTCCGCGAAGCGAATCTGAAAGCACTGGCGCTCGGCGCGGCGAGTGTGTAGAGAGAACATACAAAGGAGTTTGGCTTTGCAATCTGCAGAGCCAAACTCCTTTTTGCTTTTTTATACGGTTGCTTATGAGGAGAGCGACGACTGTTTGAAATTAAAACAAAAATTGTATACTTTGTCAAGATTATCCCTTTGCGTATTTTTGAAAAATGTGATATCCAAAAAATACCCCTGCATTTATCAAAAGGCCCACTACGCTGCCGTGAATGCCGAATGGTTCTCCGAAAAGCAACGTCCAAAGAAGAGAGGAGAGCAGCCCTACGCCGATCGCACAATACAGCACTCGCGGCGGTACGCATACCCCGCGAAAGGCGGCGGCAAGCGGCACGAGCATTACGGGACACCAGAAGGAATACGCCGCAAGCAGGATATCAAAGATGTTCGGCAGCCACAGCGAAAGCCCCACGGCACCCACCCCGATCAGCAGATTGCTGTAGCGTAACAGCCGCAACTGTAAAGAGGGGGATGTTTTTGGAAACAGCGGCAACACACAATCGCACACCAGCCCCACGGTGGCACCGTTCAAAAAACCGTCGGCGGCGGAGAGGATGATGGAGACCATCGCCGCCATGACGAGTCCGCGTATACCGACGGGCAACACGGTAAGGATCATGCGCGGCATGGCGGTAGCGGCGTCTCCCAAAGGGTTCAACGCGAAGGCGCAAAGCCCGATCAACCCCGTTACGGCAAAAAACGGTACGGCAAACGCACCGCTCAAAATCGTGGCACGGGCGGTGACGGCGGGCGTGCGTCCGAGCAACAGACGTTGCGTATACGGCGGTGCGAGTGCTTCACCGACCGCAAGGGAGATAAACAGGGAAAGGAACCCCCATAAGGTGGTGCCGTTCAGCGGATCCCAATACGCGGCAGGCAACGCCTCGATCACCGCACCGAGACCGCCCGCGTGGTGTAACCCGCCAACCAACAGGAGCGGCATACCGACCGCGAGCAGTAGAAACTGCACCATATCCGCCGCAATGACCGATTGCATCCCACCAAAGGTAGTGTATATAACCACGATGCCGAACCCAATGAGGATGCCCACCGTGTCGGGTACACCGAGCAAGGTGCGGAAGGTCAGCCCCATCGCTTCCATCTGCGCCGCAACAACTCCGGCACAACTCAAAAATGAGAATATCCCACACAGCACACGGGCGCCGCGACCGTAGTCGAGTTCCAAAATACCGCCGACTGTGGTGACACCCTCAAAACGGGAAACACCGCCCACCAAAAATCGCCCAATGCCCATCATGGCGAGCGCAAACCCCATCAGCGCCAGAGTAGAGCCGATACCGCGGGAAAACGCCTCCGAAGCGTTGCCCGACGAAAAACCGCCGCCGATGTACGACGCCGCAAGAGTAGCAAAAATGACCGCCACTCCGTACCGCCCGCCGTGGGCGGTGAAATCGGCCGTGTCTTTCACCCGCCGCCCGCCGCGCAAGCCGATAAACAGCAACACGGCAAGATATCCCACGACCACCATACAATCCAGCCACATATCCGTCCCTCCCTTCTACACTGTATGCGCATCCTATGAAAAATAGGTTGTCATTTGTAAATTTATATGGTACAGTAAGAGAAAACGGTTGTGGAGGTTACGTTATGAAGGTGCCGCACGTATGGAGTCAAGGACAACTTTTTGCCTATTCCGCATGGGACGGTGAGGTGCACTGCACCGACGATCTGGTGGGGATCTTGAGCGCCGACCGTATCGGCATTCGCTTTTTCACCAAGATCAAGCGCGAATTGGCGCTGGTGGGGGGTAAGTTGTGGGACATCGTGTATGACGCGGTGACCGCCGACTGTATCACTGCAACCGTCAACCGCGGTGCACGGATGCGCATCCTCTTTGCCGCGGCACATTTGGTGGTGGGTAACGTCGCCGCTGAGATGGTGCCGTTGGTGCTGTGCGAAGGGCGGGTGACCACCCGTACCGTGGACGGTATTGAGGTGCAGGACAGCGGTGACGGTGAGTACACCGCACTGGCGGTGGACGGTGTGCGTTTCGCCTTCGCCTTCGCCAAAAGCGAGGCACAAGCGGTGATGCTGGCACGGCAAGGTCTTACGGAAGATATCGATGCACTGGAAGCGCAAAAACGCGCATTTTACGAGCAGTACGGCTGGGATGACGCGCCGTACGGTGCGCTGTACGGCAAGTGCCTCTCCATCATGAAAAGTCAACTCTATTCGGCGGGCGAAGGGTTTTCCACCACCTGGTCGACCCCCGACCGCCTGCCGCACAAATATCTGTGGCTGTGGGATTCGGTGTTCCACGCAGTGGGGCATCGGCACGTGGATACCCGCTTGGCACAGGATCTGATCCTCGCCATTTTCGACCACCAGGCGGCGGACGGCTTCATCCCGCATATGGCCACTCCTGACGGTGCCTCCGACGTGACACAACCGCCCGTGATCGCATGGGGTGCCATGAAGGTGTTTGAAAAATCGAATGACCGTGCCTTTTTGGAAACGGTGTATCAAAAGAACAAGGCGTTTTTGTACTGGTGTCGCGAGCACCGCGTAAAAGGGCCTGAGGGGCTGTATATCTGGCAGACGGCGGGGCAGGAGATCTGCCGCTGTGCGGAATCCGGCATGGACAACTCCTCCCGCTTCGACGATGTGGTGAACGTGGAGGCGATCGACTTCTGCAGTTACATGGCGAACGAGACGCGTCAGATGCGGCGCATGGCCGAAATTTTGGGGCACGCCGACGAAGCGGCGGCATTTGCCGCGTGGCACACGGCGTTGCGGGATGCCATCAACCTTAAGCTGTGGGATGAAACGGACGGTTTCTATTTTGATTACGACTTTGACCGTGGACGTATCCACAAGGTGTGGGCGGTATCGTCCTTCCTGCCGTTGTTTGCGGGTGTGTGCGATGAAAAACAGGCGGCGGCACTGGCGGCACAACTGCAAAACCCCGATACTTTTGCCACGGCATTCCCCATCCCCTGTGTTGCCAAAAGCGACCCCACCTACGGCAGTGATATGTGGCGCGGCCCCGTGTGGATCAACTGCAACTATATGGTGATCGAAGGGTTGCGGGGCTACGGCTACACCGACTTGGCGGACCGCCTGCGTGATCGCACGATCGAAGTGATGAACGAGTGGTATGAAAAAGCGGGTACGCTGTACGAATTCTACGGTACCGAAAACGACCGTTGCCCCGCATCGCTCAAACGCAAGGGCGACGTGATCGAACCGTACAATATGCAGGTGCGGTATCAATCCGTCCGCGACTACGGTTGGAGTGCCGCACTCCTGTGTGACTGGCTGAACGAAATACGGTAAAGCGTTATACAGCAAAAAGGACTTGGAAGTGATTCCAAGTCCTTTTTTGTTGCGATACATTTTAGCCCAAAAGTGAGTTCATCGAGCCCATGACCGACTCACCGGTGGTGGCTTTATAATCAATATACCAATCGCTGCCTTCTTGGCACATGTAGATCGTATCCGTTTCGGTTTTTCCGTCAATGGTGATGGACGCTTCCACCGCGGCTTCGTCCTCGTCGATGGTAATGGACAGCACTTCAATGTCGATACTGAACTGACCGCCCATCTCCAGTCCGCCCCATTCGAGCATATCTCCGATCGGCAAGTCAAACCCGATAAGACCGCCCACGAGACCTTCGGTGACACCGATGGACGTATCGTACAACATGCGGGTCTGCTTATCAAAACTGTAGAAGATCTCTTGGATATCCATATCGTTGCACGCATCGGCAAAGGAATCCAAACGGTTTTGTATCTTCTCCTCATCACTTTCGTAGAAGAAGAAAAACAGTGCGGATGCAATAGCGGCAATGACCGCCAATACGATAAGCCACGTGATGCCCCCGCGTTTTCTGCCGCCCCCGATCTGCACACCGATAGACGGTGCCGACATCGCCGGACGCGGTGTAAACGGCGCTTGTACAGCCGCAGGTTGCGGTGCGTAAGTGGGCTGTGCCGCAGGTTGCGGTGCGTAGGTCGGCTGTGCCACAGGTTGCGGCGCGTACGACGGCTGTGCCGCGGGTTGCGGCGCGTAGGTCGGCTGTGCCGCAGGTTGCGGCGCGTACGACGGCTGTGCCGCGGGTTGCGGTGCGTACGACGGCTGTGCCGCGGGTTGCGGTGCGTACGACGGCTGTGCCGCAGGTTGCGGCGCGTAGGTCGGCTGTGCCGCAGGTTGCGGTGCGTACGACGGCTGTGCCGCGGGTTGCGGTGCGTACGACGGCTGTGCCGCAGGTTGCGGCGCGTACGACGGCTGTGCCGCAGGTTGCGACACCTCGATCGACGGCATCTCCACCGACGGCGCTTCTGCTGACGGTGTTTCGTTCTCGGCTATGGCGTTGACATTGATTCTTTTGCCGCAGGTCATGCAAAATACGCTGTCCGGTTTCACTTGATTTCCGCAAAAAGGACAAAACATACGGTTCACCCCTAAACTGATATACTGCTATCATATCATGTTCGACCAAATAAGTCAAACAGTTTATATGCCCATTGGCTTTTCTTACATGCGCACGACAAGATTTTACCTCATTCTTTGCACAATTTTATCTTGTAGAAAGAGAACCGTATGTGTATACTGTTTTTACAAGGAGGGATACGTATGCGAAAGATCCGTATTGCCCAGATCGGCGCCAACCAAAACAGCCACAGCTGCGCGGTGTTGGCCTCGCTGAGGAAACAGACCGACCTGTTCGACGTGGTGGGATATGCCCTGCCCGAAAATGAGCGGGAACGCATTCCGTACAAAATGGCAGGATATGAGGGCCTTCGCGAAATGACGGTGAAGGAGATCCTCGCCGACCCGACCGTTGAGGCGGTAGCGGTGGAAACGGATGAGATCTATCTTACGAAATACGCCCAAATGGTGGCAGACAGCGGCAAACACCTGCACATGGAAAAACCCGGCGGGTGCGACCTTGCGGCGTTCGAACGATTGATCGCCACCGTGAAAGAAAAAGGCTCGGTATTTCACACGGGGTATATGTATCGCTACAACCCCTTCGTGCAGGAGCTGTTGGCACAGGTGAAACGCGGAGAACTCGGTGACGTTTTGAGTGTAGAGGCACAGATGAATTGCCTGCACCCGCCCGTTACCCGTCAGTGGCTCGAACACTTCAAGGGCGGTATGATGTTCTTTTTGGGGTGTCATTTGATCGACCTTGTTTTGCAAATACAGGGCACTCCCGATCGCGTCATTCCGTTGAACTGCTCAAGCGGTACCGACAGGGTGACTGCCGAGGATATCGGCTTTGCGGTGTTGCAGTATCCCCACGGCAATTCCTTTGTCCGCACCACGGCGGTGGAACGCGGTGGGTTTGCCCGCCGACAGCTGGTGGTCGTCGGCACCAAGGGCACGGTGGAGTTGAAACCGCTGGAATGGTATATCCCCGACGGGGACGGCGCACTGTGTACCCATCGCGCGGTGCGTACCTCCGACGGGTGGCACGAATGGGGCGAGGAGAGCAAAAGCCCCCCGCTCGACCGTTATGACGGTATGATGGCCGCCTTTGCCGCCATGGTGCGCGGGGAGACGACCAACCCCTACACCCCCGACTACGAACTGACGCTGTACAAAACCGTGCTTACCGCGTGCGGCGCTTTGTGAGAGGATAAAAACCACCCTTTCGGCGGGTGGAATTAGGGATAAAAATGGAGAGAATGCACTCTTGTGGGCGCATTCTCTCCTTGTGTTTTGTGAATATTTATACCACTTGGAAAGTGGCTGTAACCCTTGGCCCCCTTTCGTAAGAAAGGCGCTTGTCATAAAGGGGGCTGGCATTTTCGAGGAGCGAAGCGAGGAGAAAATGACTGGGGGATTCTCTGCGACCGAGCAAGTAACTTATGTAGGACTACCCCTCAGTCTCGCTTCGCTCGACAGCTCCCCTGACAAGGGGAGCCAAGGCGCACGCCCCAAATCCCTAACCGTACCCGCCGTACGGCGGGTTGTTTTTACTTCATTTCGCTATCCACGAAATAGAACGGGTCTTCTTGCAACTTGGCGCCCGCCGCGCGCCACATTTCACACGCATCCAACAGATGCGCGCGTCCTTCCGGCACCGCACCCTCGGCAACGGCATCACCTCTGCCAGTCGCTCGTAGCGCTGGCTCGTGTGGGTGCCGTGAAAGTTGTGGCGGCGGTACGCCTTTTCGGTTGTATTGCCTTCTGCATCCACCAAACGGTACACCGTTGTATCGGGTGTCAACAGGTAGGGTGGCATCGCCGTTTCCTCCACCCCGTGCATCGAAGTGTTGGGGCAAAGCAAGCCTCCGACAACACCGAAAGCAGGGTGTCGATCACCGTGTCCGCGCCGCCTTCCACGCGGCCGAGCGCCGAGAGCGAACTGTGCACCAACACCGTATCGGTCGGGCACAATCCGAGCGCGATAAGATCCCGCGCCAATCGTTCGTTTACCATAATATACCCCTCTGTTCAAAAGCCCCGTATTCACAAAGAATACGGGGCTTCATTTTTTAAAATTCCACCGTACAGCCGTCATACGAACAGCCGCAACCGATATCCGCCGCACGTTTCAAAAACTCCTCATGCAACGGGGCGGCGTTGTGCGAAAAATGGTTGACGTACTGCACCGTATGCTCATTCACTGCACCGATCTCTCGCAGGCGCGCCTGCACGCGGGCGATGTTGGGGAACCCCATGTGGTGACCGTCGTCGGGGATCGGCAGATCCCCAAAGGTGCAATCGTAACTCACCATATCCAAACGGATCTTCTTCTCCGCGAGATAGTCAAACACCTCGTCGAAGAAATAGCCCGTATCGTTCGCGTACAACAGCGTTTTATCCCCTTGGATGAGGTAAAACAGCGGCTCACCGCCCGGCATATGCCGTGCGGGGAACGCCGTGACGGTGTACTCCCCCACCGCCGTAGGCACGAACGGTGTGAGCACTGTCAGCGCGACGTTGGACGGCAGATCGATACGTTCACGAATGGCCGCGATCGTTTTGCCCGAACCGTATACCGTCAGCACGGGCGCGCGGTGACCGTGGGCATAACCGTGCTCACGCATCACGAGTTCGGCAGGATACAGATGATCCGAATGACCGTGTGTGATCAGGAGATGGGGGATCTTATCTCCTTCCACCCCGTGGGTGAGAAAATGGTGATACGTATCGGCAGGCAGATCGATCAGCAGATCGTCGTTGACGATCGCCTGCGAGCGTGTACGCACGTTTTTGCCGCCGCGCCGCCGTGCTTCCAGGCAATATTCACAACGGCAAAACACTGCGGGCATACCTTCCGCCGCCGCCGTGCCGAGATAGGTCAGTTTCATTCGTAGGAGATCTCCTTCTTCTGCTCAGCCGACGCATACAGACCGTCGAGCAGTTTCGCGCTTTCGAGAATGTTGTCGATATGACTGCGGTTCTTCACGCCGGTCTGGGCGGACTCGATGAACGCGATATCCTCGGCCAGATAACTGTTGGGAATGTCGTATTCCGGCTCAACGGTCTCCAGCGTATCGCCGCGATAGAGGGTGAATTTGCCGCCGTACTGCAGACGCGCGCCGCACTTGTCACCCATGAAATCGATGAACATACCGCCGTCCTTTACGTTTTCCGCCCACGCGCCGTTGAAGGAGATGGACGCCTTGTCGGTGCGGACGTGACCGGTGATATAATCGTCCACGTCGTTCGTGCCGTTTTCGATATCGGCGGTATCCTCCGCCCACATACCCTCGTATTTGTAGGACTTCATATCCTTCGCCATTTCACAATAGGCATCGGCGGTGAGGGTCTTGATCTTCGCGCCGCCCAAAATATACAGAATAAGATCAAGGAAATGCACGCCCCAGTCGATCAGTACGCCGCCGCCCGACTGCGACTTGGTGGTGAACGCACCGCCGAGGCCGGGGATGCTGCGGAAGGAACGGAAGGAGCAGTAGATGTGATAAATGTTACCGAACTCGCCGTTACGGTTCATCTCTTCGAGCATCTCCACCGATTTGTTGAAACGGTTGCACACGCCGATGTTCAGCATCAGACCGCGCTTGTTGGCTTCCTCCGCCATCTCGCAGGACAGCGCGTAGTTCACCGTGATGGGCTTTTCACAGAACACGTGCTTGCCTGCACGCAGTGCGTCCATCGTCACGGTGTAGTGTGCATAGTTCGGAGTCAGCACGTACACGATCTCCACTTCGGGATCCGCCAGTGCGATCTTGTAATCGGTAATGACCTCACCGACGTTTTCGTAGGTATCCTTCATCTTCTGCGCCTTTTCTTCGATCAGGTCGCACGCATACTTGACGTACGCGCCCTCGATCTGCGACAGCGCGGGGAAGTGCGCACTCTGCGCAATGCGACCGCAACCGACCACGGCAATAACCGTCTTGTTCATAATCTTCGCCCTCTCTTTTATTTTTTTGGGTCCATTGTCAGTGTACCGCAATTCACCTTGCAAGAAAATAGCCCTTTTCCCTTAAAAAGATATCCTCACTTTATATTTTTCTCTTTTCTGCGGTTTTTTGCGCTTTTTTATTGACTTTGTTTCCGCTTATCGGTACAATAGCGATAGAAAGGAGGGCGTCGTATGCTCACACGGTATCATCTGGATCATTCGTATTTTTCCGAGCCGCGCCGTTTCGGTGATTTTTCGCTGTATCAGATCGGGCGGCAATACTGTGAACGGGATACGGTGGTGGAAGCGCACATTCACATGCCCTTTTTTGAACTGACCATCGTCACCGAGGGGCGCGGCACCGTCATCACCAACGGGGTGGGTACCCCCGTCAGCCGCGGTGATATCTATTTTTCACTGCCGTGCGACACCCACGAGATCCGCGTGGATCCCGACGACCCGCTGCAGTACGATTACATCGCGTTCCATTGTGAAACGCCTTCCTTGCGGCGCGAGTTAGACTATCTGACCGAAAACTACCATTCCCCCTACGGGCGGGTGTTTCGGGACGATCACATCCGCCGCACGGTGGGGTACGCTCTGTCGGAATTGAACGAAGAACGTCCCTACTCCGACGAGTTGCTCGCGGCGTTACTCACCCAGATCAGCGTGTGTCTTATCCGTAACTGCAAAAACATACCCCCCACCAAAACGCGCGATACCGTCACCCCTGCCGAAGTGCTGTGCTACCGCTTGATGCATCACATTGACACCCACATCTATTCCATGAAACATCTGGAGGAGTTGGCGGACGCCACGGGGTACAGTTACGGCTATCTTTCCGCGCTGTTCAAACGCACGACCGACCGTACACTTTCGGAATATTATCAGGAAAAACGGTTGGAGGCCGCGGGACTTCTGCTCAGAGAAGGGCGGTTTTCGGTCACCGAAGTGGCGGATATGCTCAATTACGCGTCGGTATACTCCTTCAGCAAGGCGTTTCGCAAACGACACGGCGCGTCCCCGCGGATCTGGCGGGAAAATGTTATAAAAAACGGTTAAATGTATTTACAAAGTGCGCCGTTTCCTTTACAATAGTAGGGTAATAAACAAAAGGAGGTCTTTTGTATGTATCAATTTCCCATCGGCATTATTCTGGATTCCTTCCGTCTTCCTTTCCGTGAGGCGGTAGAAAAAGCGGCATCTCTCGGCGTGCAGGGCTTGCAGGTGTGGCTGAACAATCCCGAGGAGTACACCACCGCCATCGTGCGTGAGCGTTTGGATATCATCAAATCCAACGGGCTCAAAGTGTCGGCGGTATGCGGTGACTTCGGTCACGGGTTCGGCCAGGCAGAGCACAACCCCTCGCTGATCGAGCGTTCCAAGCGCGTGATGGATTTCACCCGCGAATATGAGTCGGAGGTCGTGACCACCCACATCGGCGTGGTGCCCGCCGACGTGAATCATCCCCGCTACGCCATTATGCAGGCGGCGTGCCGTGAACTCGCGGAGTATGCGGATTCGGTGGGCGGCCACTTTGCGGTGGAGACGGGTCCCGAGCCTGCCGTGGTGCTGAAGGGTTTCCTCGACAGTCTGAATTCCCGCGGTGTGGGCGTCAACTTCGACCCCGCGAACCTCGTGATGGTGGTGGGCGACGACCCGGCAAAGGCGGTGCACACCTTGAAGGATTACATCGTGCACACCCACGCAAAAGACGGCATCAAACTGCTGGATAAGGATCCCGAAGTCATTTACGGCTTGCGTCCCGAAGATGAGCGCGACCAGTGGGGCGTGGCGTTTGAAGAGAAGGCGCTGGGCGACGGTCACGTGGATTTCGTGGCGTGGACCCGCGCACTGGAAGAGATCGGCTACAAGGGCTTCCTTACCATCGAACGCGAAGTGGGCGAAGACCCCGTGGCGGACATCGTCTCGTCGGTCAAGTTCCTGCGTGAGGTACTGGCGAAGTAAACCGATATGAAGACTGCGATTTCATCTTACAGTTTCCAGCGCGCCATCAGTCGCGGAGAGGATACGCAACTCTCGGTGATCGCCAAAGCGAAGGCGATGGGGCTGGATGCTATCGAATTTATTGACCTCTGCCCGCCCGAAGGGGTGAGCGAGGAGGACTACGCCGTGCAGTTGCGGGAGGAAGCCGCAACGCAAGGCATCGCGATCGCCGCGTACACCGTCGGCGCCGATCTGTTGCGTGAGGATCTCGACGCCGAGATCGCACGCGTGTGCCGCAAGGTGGATGTCGCGGTGTCGCTCGGTGCCGCGCTTCTGCGCCACGACGCTACTTTCCAAAACCCGCCCGAAGGGTGGGAAGCGGTGTTGCCGCGTCTCGCGGAAGGGTGCCGCCGCATCACGGAATACGCCGCCGCACGCGGTGTGAAGACGATGGTGGAAAACCACGGTCTGTTCTGTCAGGATGCGGTGCGAGTGGAAGCGCTCGTGAAGACCGTAGCACATGAGAATTTCGGGTTGCTGGTGGACACGGGCAACTTCCTCTGCGTGGACGAATCGCCCCTTGAGGCGGTGACGCGGTGCGCACCGTATGCGTTCCACGTGCATATTAAGGATTTTATCCGCAAGAGCGCCGAAGAGGGCGCGCCCTCTGACGGATGGATCGTCACCCGCGGGGGCAACTTCCTGCGCGGGACGGTCGCGGGGCACGGCATCGTGCCGATCGCCCGTTGTATTGCCGCACTGAAAGCGGCGGGATACGACGGTGTGGTATCGTTGGAGTTTGAAGGATGGGAAAATCTTGATGACGCTCTCACCCACGGCGTGGCATTTTTGAAAAAGGTCACGGCATAAACGCAAAAAACGAGCGGCTGTCGCTAAATGCGACAGCCGCTCATTTTTATTCCGATATCTCAAGCAACGCACCGTGTGACGAAGGCAATTCAAACGAATACCGCCCCTCCTCATCGGGTAAAAGGCGCATCCTTTTGTCGCCGCAGTACAGAACCGCCTGCCGCCCGTCCGCACGGAAGGCAACGCGGTTTTGCCTCTCTGCCACGTCGTAAGGATCGTCGCACGCGCACAGCAGATACGCACGATCGGCCGAGTGTCTGCCGACCATGGCACCCACCAGCAAGGGAGCTCCGCTCTCCTCACACAGTTCCCGCACGTAGCCGTCACTGTAGCGTTGTGTCGCTCCGCGCATGGCAGGATCAAACCCCACGAAATGCGTCGCCGTGCGGCGATACCGCATATACGGCACACCCAGCGCGTGTAACTCGGCGTTCATCACCGCCAGTTTTTCGTATTGGGCGGTTTTGTTGCCCTGTTCATCCACCACGTTGTTGTACCACCAGCCTTTAGTATAGCACCCCCAGCTGATAAGTTCCGCACCGAACGCCATCGCGGTATACGCCTGAAAGCGCATTTGATTTAAGGTCGTCACGGTATCTTCGCGGTTAGAGTTCACCTGCAAGACGATCCACAACGCGCGCCCCGTGTCCCGACAGGCATCCGCCACCGTCCACAGGTTGGAAAACGCATTCTCGACCGTGTTGGCATACATATAAAAATCGTAGCTGATATAGTCGGTCGGCACTTCGGCAACGTAACGGTCAATATATTCCTGATACGTGGCAACCCCAAGCTGGCTTACCACTTCGTCCCCCGTGTTTTCCGAGGTCGAGGCATAATTCGGATACAAATTCAGGTAGGCAAAGCGCATGGGAAACCGACGCTCTACCAATGGGACTACCTCGCCGTAATGCGGAAAATCCAACGCCGAAGGCTCGTCCCCCACGTCGATCCCCCAGATAGCGGGATGATCCGTAAAGGCCTCTGCCGCCGCCTCGTAGCGTTCAAGCGGATTACGCACCGCCATTTGGCCGGCAGGGCAACCGCCCCACCACTCAGGCACTATGAATCGCACAAACGCACCCAGTTCGTATTTTGCGAACAGATCCAACGCATCGTAATCGGGATCCATACAAACAATACAATCCACACCGCACGCAGCAATATCCCGCACGTGTTCCTCCGTGCGCGCATACGGCGCCAGCGCGTGTGCGCCGACGATAAACTTTGTGCGATCCCAACGGCTCTCCATTCGTTTACCCTCCCGAACGTTTTTGTATCAGTATACCACTTTTAAGGTTTCAATATGGAACGGAGAGAAGGTGAGGGGTATGTTTTGGGGATCGATCTCCTCGATCACTTCCTCCAACATATTGGTGCGATACACCGCACGCGGGGGCGTCGCAAACTGCAAGCGCGTTGCCGCCGAGCCGCCCTCGGCTTCATACAGACGGAGAATGTAGGCGTTTTCGGCGTCCTCGCACGGTTTCACCGTTTCGATCAGCACGTTGTCCGCTTCCACTGTGACCATGGCGGGCAGGTCGCACCGTCCGTCCAGTATCACGGGCGGGAAATTGAGTGCATACGCCGGCTGTGTTACCGTCGGCACCGAGAACCCGCTCGCATGCGGAAGGAACGCATAGGTACAGAAGTGTTCGCCGTGGTCACCGCTCGAATCGGGAGCGGTGCCGCCTTTGTGAAGCGAGAGACCGATGCGACCGCCGTCGACCGACACACCGTATTTACAGTCGTTCAGCACCGCCACACCGTAACGGGTATCCGACAGGTCGGTATACTTGTGACACGCCACCTCAAACTGCGCCAATTCTTCGGAGGTGGAATGATTGGCGGAACGTTGCACGTAGCCGAACTGCATCTCAAACCGCGCCCCGGGGGCGAGCACGTTGGTATCAAACGCCGCCTTTAAGAAGCGGTGATCGTCCTGCCAGCACATCTTGGTGTCAAACCGCACCATAGGCGACGCGGCGTACACCACCATGTCCTGCCATATCTCGGTCTTTTCGCTGATACGGTAGTGACTGCGCAGACGCAGTTCCACCGCGCCCGCCGACACCACTTCACGCGAAAGCAGGACGGCACAGGGTTTTAACTTACGGAACAGGTCGGCGTCCACGTCCCAGTTTTCCCACGCCAGCGGCACGTCTTCGCCAAACAGGAAGGTGTTCAGCGGCTGTCCCGCGCACAGTTCCCGTCCCGTCTGCGTATCCACAAACGAAGCGATGGCACCGCGCTCGTCAAACGTCATGACGGCAAACGGGGTGGTGAGGGTGTTGCCGTCGTACGTGAAGACCGATGCGGACTCCGCCGCTTCGGTCAACTCAAACGCCGTAGCCGACAGCGGTGCCAGTACCGTACCGCCGACCGCCGTGCGCACGTTCCCTTCAAAATCGGTAAACGTCTGGCACTGCGCGCCTTTCAGATGCTTGCCTGCGGGCAAGGTGGCATACCACACGTCGTCCCGCGGGAAGGAGAGGGTATTCACCGCCGTCACCGCCGCCGCATCGTCAGCGGTAGTGAGGGTCGTGCGGCACAGGTCACGCAACGAGGCGCGCACCGCGCGCATCTGCTCTTTACAGAGAACGTGTTCCGCCTCAATGCATGTACCCGGCAAAATGTCGTGGAATTGGTTCAAGAGCACCGTTTCCCAAATGGGGGTTACCTTTTCGCCCGTAGCGGGCACGCCGCTTCGCACCGCTTCGGCGACCGTCAGGAACTCCGCGTCGTGGAGTGCATTTTCCGCCTTGCGGTTGTTGCGCTTGATCTCGTGCTGATTGGTAAGGGTGCCGCGGTGCAGTTCCAAATAGAGCTCTTTGGCGTACAGCGGCGGCTCGATCGCTTCGGCTTCGAGCGTTTTCATAAACTCGCCCACCGTGACGTATTCCGTCTTGGGGCAACCGTCAAGGTCTGCCATGCGGCGCAGTCCTTCGAGCATTTCAAACTGCGGGCCGCCGCCACCGTCACCGGGGCCGTAGGCGTGCAGACGACGATGGGTGGAGGCCCGTTGACAGATACCTCCCGCGATGTCGTTCAGCGATTTCGGTTCCATATTGGCCGCGCCAATGGTGTTCAAATGAGTGAACACGCGGGTGCCGTCCAGCCCCTGCCAGTAAAATGCATCGTACGGGAAGCGGTTGGTATCGTTCCACCCCATTTTGGTGGTGAGGAAGTAATCCACACCGCAACCCTTCATGATCTGCGGAATGGACGCGCTGTAGCCGAAGGTGTCGGGCAACCAGAAACAGTTGGAAGTATAGCCGAAATAACGGCGGGTGTACCGCTGACCCCACAGGAACTGGCGCACCATACTTTCGCCGCCCGTGATGTTGCAGTCACATTCCACCCACACGCCGCCGTTCGGTTCCCAACGGCCTTCCCGCACGCGGGCGGCGATGCGCTCAAACAGGTCGGGATAGTGGCGGCGCATCATTTCGCAATGGTAAGCGGAACTCTGTACAAAGCGGTGTTCGGGATAGCGTTCCATCAAATTCAACTGGTTCGAGAAGGTGCGCGCCACTTTCTTTACCGTATCGGTCACCGTCCACAGCCATGCCGTGTCAATATGACTGTGACCGATCAAGCCGATGACGGGACGGGACGGCGTGTCTGCACCGCGGTATGCCAAAAGCGGACGAATACGCGCGTGCAACGCTTGCAGACCCGCGCGGAAGGTCTCCTCATCCACGTAATCTGCGTGATAATACACCTCTTCGTGGGCGTCTTCCAGTGCACGCAATACCTCCATACGACGGAAGTGATTCACACTGCCGTCACGAACCAAGCCCGTGACAACGTGCAGGTCGAAATACAGATCGTAGCACAGTTCGTCTTTGATACAAATATCTACCCCGTTGTACGCCGTGCGGAAACTGCCGTGCCACAACTCACCCACGCCGAAGGGGTGGGAGTTCGGAATGTAGCGTCCGCACCACGATTCGATGACCACGTCCAGCGTCTCGCCCGCCGCGGCCTTCGCGCACAGACGGTTGCACCAGTGTTTGGCATTCTGCCGCGCCAAGTGGCACTGTTTCGTGAAAATACCCATCTCCACGCCGTTCACGTAGTAGAGCATTTCACCGTTCAGTTGCGGTTGCAGGAACAATTCCTGTCCGTCCAACTCCTGCGGCACGGTGAAACGGCCGCGAAACCAACCGAGTTTTTTCTCGTCGCCCCACATCTCGCCCTTTTCGATAGGGCGGTAACCTTCGGCGGGAATACGGTAGAGATGTTCCTCCGTCTCGAACAGTTCCACAGCCGAGAGTTCCCCTACCTTTCGGAACATACGTCCCGCCAGTTGATCCTTCAACCGTGCAATTTTTTCAAACGTACGGTGTAACTGTGCTTCATTTAACATATCCACAACCCCTTGAATTTTGCCGAAATTTACTTTTTGCGCACAGTGTATCACACCGTGCGCAAAAAAGCAATAATAAAATTATATTTTTAAAAGAATTTACGCCGCGGGAGTCAACACACCGTTCTCGTCCGCCGTGTACTTACCTGCCGCGCACAGACCGT
>CAZESL010000004.1:0-43096 GCA_964515215.1 uncultured Eubacteriales bacterium | reverse complement strand
CACACGGGGGAATTTGCCTGACAAGGGGAGCCAAGGCGCACGCTCCAATCCCTAATCGCAACTCGCTTACGGCGGGTTTTTTATTCTCCGAATTTTTCTGCCGCCGACCGCAGCATCTGCCGTATCGGCAGGTCATACGGACAACGCGTCTCGCACACGCCGCACTCCACGCACGCCGAGGCTTTCACCGCCATGGTGGCGTACCGCTCACGCGCCCAGTTTTCCAGTCCGTAGCGGGAAAGGTACCCTTCAAACAGGAACACACCGGGAATGCCGATGCCCACCGTGCAGGGCGCACAATAGTTGCACCGACGGCAGAACTGCGTGCCGAGCGTTTCGCGGATACGCGCGATCTTTGCCTGCTCGTCTGCCGTGAGCGGGGCGGTGTTATTCGCCGCCGCGACGTTTTGCAACAGTTCCTCCGCCGTCGCCATACCGGGGATGACCACACTCACGGCGTCGTTATCCAAAATATAGCGAATGGCCAGCGTCGCATCCTCGATCGCACCGCCTGCCAGCGGTTTCATATCGATAAAACCGATATTCCGCTCACGGCAACGCGCAATGAGGTCTTCCCCCTGCGATTCCACGATGTTGTAGGGAAACATCACCGTTTCCACCCAGTCGAGGGTGAGCGCGTATGCGAACGCTTCCACCGCGTGGGCGGTCACGCCGATGTGCCCGATCTTCCCCGCGGCTTTCGCCTCTTTGAGCGCTTCCAACGCGCCGCCCGCGGCGGCAACCGTTTTCAGCTGTTCGACGCTCGCATTGTGCACTTGATAGAGGTCAATATAGTCGGTTTTGAGGTTGCACAGGCTCTGTTCAATATCCCGCGCCATGCCCGCTTTATCGCGTGACATGGATTTGGTGGCGAGCACGAAATCCTCCCGCACCCCTTCGAGCGCGTACCCCAGATATTCCTCACTTACGGTGTAGCCGCGGGCGGTGTCGATGAAGTTGACCCCCATCTCCCGCATTTTGAGCACCAATTCCCGCGTCCCCTCTTTATCGATGCGTTGAATGGGGATGCCGCCGAAACCGAGCCGCGCAATTTTCAGCCCCGTTTTGCCAAGTGTGATGTATTGCATAGAGTCATCCTCCTTATGATCCAACGTTTTCCCCAGTATATCACAAGATCCGCCGAAAAGCAATCGGCGGATCGGTGTTCATTTATCGCACAATTTCAACTTCGGCGGGAGCGTCGATCGTAACACCGTCTTTCGTGACCGACACGGTGATGTCGCCGTACGGCGTGGGGTAAGTACCCTTTGCCCATGCGAGGTTGCCGAGTTGCGGTCTCACCGCAACCTTGCGGCATCCCGGCTCCAGAATCTCGATACCGAGCACGGTATCCGCGAGGAAGGCGGTGGGGCCCGCACTCCAGCCGTGGCACAGCGAATGGCGCAGCCCGACGTAGCAGAAGTTGCCGTTGTCACCATGAATGTCGTACTCACCCTCGGCGAGAACGGTATCAATGCGTGCGCCGTCACGTAACCAATCAAGATCGAAATCTTCCCAGAAGGTGGTGGCACCCGCATCCAGCATACCGCCGTAATATTCCGACAGCATCGCCAGCGCGGCTTCGATACCCGCCGACTTCACGACCGCTTTCAAAATGTAGTAACTGTGGAAGGTGGACATACCGTGACCGCCGTTTTTGGTGAGCATCTCCCCTGCCGCACGGTCATCCATAAAGCCCGCCAGATTCAGCATAGCGGCAACCTGCTTCATACCGTAGTGAGAAAGTGCCTTTTTGCCCAGCGCCGCACGCTTTTGCTCGCATACGGCGGCACACGTCTCCTCACCGAAGCGGCGACAAAGTTCCGCCCCCGCATCCAGCGCCGTTGCCATCAAGGCGTATACCCCCGCTTCGGAAGCGTTTTCCATCTCTCTGGTAGGCCAATCGAAGAAAAAACCGCCGGCAAATTCCTCTATACGGAGCATACGGTCATCTTCCTCGTGTACGAGGGCGATCAATTGATTTACAAGCGGGAACCACAGCGGTTTCAATTCTTCTGCTAACGCCGTGTCGCCGTTGTGGAGGTACCAATCCCACACACTGCGAATATACCACATGGCATAGGTAGCCATCGCGTTCGGATAATCGGGGGGCGGGTTGCTCGTTTTGAGATACCGTAAGGAATCATCCACTACATCGTTGTGTCCGAACACAGTGCGGATCGCCAAAATTTCGGGATGCACGTCACCGAACCAGATCAAACGGTCGCGCTTCACGCCGTCCCACAAAAACCGTTGCATACACAGATGTACCGTGTAGGCAGACGTGTTGTAGATCGCGTTCAAACGCTCGTCACTGCATTCAAAGCTACCGCGATACGGCACGTCACGGTAGGTAAAGACACCCTGCACCGCCGCGATCTCCATCATCCGCTCGGGGTCGGTCAATTCGATGTACACGAAACGGTAGCCCGTCTGCGCCAGTTCCATACTGCCGAACCATTGGAGCAGCACGTGATATTCGCGAAGGGCGTGGTCATTGCAGGCACCCTTCTCTCCCACGGGGGTCATCGCTTCGGCCACCGATTCGCCGAACCGCACGGTAAAATGACGCTCGCGATCCACGTCGGTACCGCTCATATGACTGGTGATGCGAAGACCGCCCGCGATCTCACTGCCGAAATCCAGCACGACCGCTGCTTTCTTGCCGCCCTCGGTCGAGAAGACGGTCGGATCTTTTAAGTGATCCCAGTGGATCTGCGGCAGGTCGTTGTTGACCAAACACTCTGCCCCCCGGACGCCCTCGCTCGCCCACACCACGCGGGTGGGCAGAATATACTCGTGTTTTAAAGGGTCTGCACCACACGGGCGCAAATTCGAAATACCCATACGTTTCACTCCTTTTCTTATACAGTATCACAATCCTATTTGAAGTACAAGCACCGATGACAAGGAAAAAGCAGTTTCAAACGGTCCCGCCGATCTTTCATCGGCAACCGTGTAAAAAACGCTTCCCCTTCAGAAGAGCAATGTCCTTAAGTTAAGCCATATTGCGCAGCACGGTCCCCTTGCCTCTCCTTGTCAGGAGAGGTGGCACGGCGTAGCCGTGACGGAGAGGTAGTGGACATAGAACCCCTCTCCGCCTCGCATACGCTCGGCACCTCTCCCCGCAAGCGGGGCGAGGCAAGGGGGGGTAACGCATAATTATTGGAGTGCTTTCTTAACTTAATAACATTGTCCCGAGAAGGGGAAGCGTTTCCGATTATTATCGCACAATTTCAATTTCCGCAGGGGCTTGAACGTCCACCCCGTCACGGGTGACCGACACGGTGATATCACCGTAGGGTGTGGGATAGGTACCTTTCGCCCACGAAAGATTGCCGAGTTGCGGTTTCACCGCGACCTTCTTGCAACCCGCCTCCAGAATCTCGATACCGAGCACGGTATCCGCGAGGAAGGCGGTGGGACCCGCACTCCAGCCGTGACACAGCGAATGGCGCAGCCCGACGTAGCAGAAGTTGCCGTTGTCGCCGTGAATGTCGTATTCGCCGTCGGCGAGAACTTTATCAATGCGTGCGCCGTCGCGCAACCAATCAAGATCGAAATCTTCCCAGAAGGTGGTAGCACCCGCATCCAGCATACCGCCGTAATATTCCGAGAGCATCGCCAGCGCGGCTTCGATACCCGCCGACTTCACGACCGCTTTCAAAATGTAATAGCTGTGGAAGGTGGACATACCCGCACCGCCGTTTTCGGTGAGGAACGGGCCTGCTTCGGCATCGCTCATATGGCCCGCCAGATTCATCATCGCCGCGACCTGCTTCATATTGCAATGGCCGAGTTTTTCCGTGCCAAGCAACGCGATCCCCCGCTCGCACGCGGCGGCGGTCTCCTCCTCGCCGCAGTGGCGGCAGAGTCGCGCCCCTGCTTCGAGCGTGATCGCCATCAAGGCGTAGGTGCCCGCCTTAGAGGCGTCCTCCATCTCTTTCGTCGGCCAATCGAAGAAGAAGCCGTTGCTGAATTCCTCCACACGCAGCACAGCACCCTCTTCGTGCATCAGCCCGAGCAACTGTTTGAGCAGGGCAAACCACAACGGTTTCAACTCGACCAACAGCGCTTCGTCACCGTTTTGCAGATACCAATCCCACACACTGCGGATGTACCACAACGCATAGGTGGTCATATGATTCGGCCAGCGGGGCGGCTGATCGCTTTCGCCCAAAAAGCGCAGAGAAGCGTCTACCACGTCGTTGTGACCGAACACGGTGCGAATGGCGAGAATTTCGGGATGCAGGTCGCCGAACCACACCAGACGGTCGCGCTTCACGCCGTCCCACAGATAGCGTTGCATACACAGATGTGCCGTGTAGGCGGACGTGTTGTAGATCTCGTTCAGCCGTTCGTCACTGCATTCGAAACTGCCGCGATACGGCATGTCACGATAGGTAAACACCGCCTGCACCGCCACGACTTCGGAGATGACGTCCGCTTGTGCCAGTTCCAGATAGACGAAGCGGAAACCGCTCTGCCCCACCTCGATACTGCCGAGCCACGGCACTTTGACGTCGTATTCACGGGTGGCGTGATCGTTGGTCGCGCCCTTTTGCGGCACGGGGGTCATCGCCTCGGACACCGATTCACCGAAACGCACGGTAAAGCGGCGTTCTTTGTCCGTCTCACTGCCGCTCATATGGGTCGTGATCCTCACACCGCCCGCCAGTTCGGTCCCGAAATCCAGCACCACCGCCGCTTTTTGCCCGCCGTGGGTGGAAAACACCGTCATCTGCTCGGCAGGGGTGCCGACGAAGGTCTGCTTCGCGGTGTTCTTCAAAAGATTGTCCACGTTACCGACGCCCTCGCTCACCCACACCACGCGAGCGGGAAGCAGATAATCGTGACGCAACGGATCGGTACCGATGACATGCATATGTTGTATACTCATTATGTAAAAACTCCTTTTCAGACTATTTTCTTTAAAGATAGCATAAAACAGACCGAAACACAAGAGAAAACGAGTGAAAAAACAACTATACGGCTGTGACATTTCACAGCCGTACAGTTACTTTTACTTTTTGAAACTCTCTTTCAGCGAGACCGAGCGGTTGAACACCGGTTTTTCGGGGGTGCTGTCCTTATCGGCGCAGAAGTAACCGAGACGCATAAACTGGAAGGCGTGTTCGGGGGCCGCCACCGCCACGTCGGGTTCGAGTTTACAGCCGCTCAACACTTCAAGCGAATCGGGATTCAGACACGCGAGGTAATCCTTGTCGGCCGCATCGGGATCGGGATCGAGGAACAGCGCATTGTAGAGACGCACTTCCGCATCCACCGCCGTCGCCGCGTCAACCCAGTGGATGGTGCCGCGCACCTTGCGCCCGTCGGCGGTGTTGCCGCCGCGGGAGGCGGGATCGTATTCACACAGCACTTCCGTAAGATTGCCGTTTTCGTCCCGCACACAGCCCGTGCATTTCACCACGTACGCCGACTTCAGGCGCACCTCGTTGCCGGGGAACATACGGAAGTAGCCCTTCACGGGTTCGTCCATATAGTCGTCCGCTTCGATATACAAGTTGCGCGAGAAGGAGACTTGTTTCTGCCCGCCGTTTTCCACCGTCGGGTTCAGATCGGTCATAAAGGTCTCGCTTTCCCCTTCGGGGTAGTTCGTGATGGTGAGCTTCACGGGATGAAGCACCGCCATCGCACGGTCGGCGTGAGCGTTCAGATCCTCACGCAGGCAGTTTTCAAGCAGGGCGACTTCCACCGTATTCGGCACCTTCGCCACACCCACGCGCTCAATGAAATCGCGCACCGCGTGCGGGGTGTACCCGCGGCGGCGCAGACCCGACAGGGTGGGCATACGCGGATCGTCCCACCCGCGCACAAAGCCTTCTTCCACCAGATTGCGCAGTTTACGCTTGGACAGCACCGTGTAGTTGATGCCGAGACGCGCAAATTCGATCTGGCGGTTGTTTGCTTCGAGATCCACGTTGTCCCGCACCCAGTTGTACAGCGGGCGGTGATTTTCAAATTCCAACGAGCAAAGCGAATAGTTGATCTGCTCGATCATATCCTCAATGGGATGCGCGTAGTCGTACATCGGGTAGATGCACCACTTGTTGCCCTGACGGTGATGCTCCGCATGGTTGATGCGGTAGAGCGCAGGATCACGCATATTGAAGTTGCCGCTCGCAAGGTCGATCTTCGCACGGAGCGTCATCGCCCCGTTCGGGAATTCGCCCGCACGCATACGGGCGAACAGATCGAGACTTTCTTCTACGGGGCGGTCACGGTAGGGACTCACAGCGGGGTGGGTCAGGTCACCGCGGTTCGCACTCATCTCTTCGGGGGTGAGTTCGCACACGTAGGCGAGCCCCTTTTTGATCAGTCCCACCGCAAGGTCGTACATCGTCTCAAAATAGTCGGACGCGTAGTAGAAACGGTCTTCCCAATCGAAGCCCATCCAGTGGATATCCTCCTGAATGGCGCGCACGTATTCTTCGTCTTCCTTCGCGGGGTTGGTATCGTCCATACGCAAATTGCAGATACCGCCGTACTTTTCCGCCGTACCGAAGTCGATGCACATCGCCTTCACGTGGCCGATATGCAGATAGCCGTTCGGCTCGGGCGGGAAACGGGTGTGGATCTTTTCACCAAAGGTGCGCCCACCCTCTTTTTGCTCTTCATCAATGATATCGTGAATAAAATTACCGCCGGCGGTAACCTTGATCTCTTCTGCCATATTGTTCACTCCTTACTTCATTAACGCCGCATCGAGACGTGCCATCACACGCTCTCGGCCGAGCAGTTGCATGATCGCACACAGGTCGGGGGTGTTGCGCCGCCCCGTGACCGCCAGGCGGATCACCGTGCTGACGTCCCCCGCGTGACCTTTCCAGCCGTCGGGATTTTTCTTGTATTCCTTCACCTCAGGGCAGAAGCCGAGCGGCTCACAAATGCTCTTCACCGTATCGAACCACGCGGATTTGTCCTGCGTTTCGTCGTACACGTCCTTGTATGCCGCCAAAATGGCTTTGGCATCTTCGGGGGTGACGTTCTCGGGCAGGTCAAACGCGCCGTCAAACAACTCGTCGAAGAAATACGCCGCGTAATCGCGCGCTTCATTCCATTTCGCCATATCCTTACGGGGCTTGTTGCCGCCGCGATCGATGGCAAAGATACCCACCGTATAGTCCGCATCCTTCGTCAGCAGGGCGTGGAATTCCCCATCGTACTGCGCCGCCCACGCGGTGACCGCCGCCGCCACTTCCTCCGCCGTCATACGGCTGATAACGCCTTTGCTCACGTCGGTCATCTTATCCATATCAAACAGGGCACCCGACACGCTCATCTTCTTCGGATTGAACGGGAATTTCTCACGCGGGGCGGTGGGATTGGCACGCCGCCAGTCTTCGAAATCGCTCGACGCAATGGTCATCAGATATTCCTGCACGCTGTCGGCGGAATAGCCTTGTTCGGCGTAGAACTGCATCGCCGCTTCGGGGTCTTTGCGCTTCGAGATCTTGCGTTTCGAGTCGCCGTCCATCTTCATGATGGGACTGATGTGCAAAAACTTCGGCGTTTTGAAGCCGAGCATACGGAACAGTTGCAGGTGTTTGGGCACCGACGCGATCCATTCGTCACCGCGTGCCACGTGGGTGGTGCGCATAAAGTGATCGTCGATCGCGTGGGCGAAGTGATAGGTCGGAATGCCGTCCGACTTCAAAAGCACCAGATCTTCGTCGTTTTCGGGCATCTCGATGGTGCCGCGCAGCAGATCGTCAAACTTGATGCGGTTTTGCTCACTGCCGGGAGAACGCAGACGCACCACGTAACTCTCCCCCGCTTCGATGCGGGCAATGGCTTCTTCGGTCGGAATATTACGGCACACCGCATACTCGCCGTAGTAGCCCGTGCGGGCTTTCGCCGCTTCCTGACGGGTGCGGGCTTCGGCACGCTCTTCCTCGGTGCAGAAGCAGGGATACGCATTGCCTTGCTTCACGAGTTCCTTCACAAAGGTGTGGTAGATGGATACGCGCTCACTCTGCTTATACGGGCCGTAATCGCCCTTTACCGTACCCGGGGCAACAAAACCTTCGTCAATGGTCAGCCCAAACGTGTTGAGACCCGACAAGAGATTATCCGCGCCGCCTTCCACCTCGCGCTTTTGGTCGGTATCCTCCAAACGGAAGAAGAACACGCCGTTTTGCCCTGCAAGCAGACGGTCCACCAACGCGGAAAAGAAGGTGCCGATGTGGAGATATCCCGTCGGCGACGGTGCCACACGCGTCACCCGCGCCCCTTCGGGCAGATTGCGGGGGGGATACATCGCTTCGTATTCCTCGGGGGTTTTGAGCGGATGCGGGAACATCACGTTTGCCAATTTTTCTTGTAAATTCAAGCGAAACAGCCTCCTCAAGCTGATTTTTTCCATATACATAGACTATTTTACATTTTTTACTTGTAAATGTCAATCAATGTATGCTATAATTATAGCATATTTTTTGAAAAAGAAAGAAGAATGGCTCATGAACTACACGTTTGCCGACCGCATCGCCACCCTGTCCCCCTCGGCGATCCGTGAAATTTTAAAATTTACGTCCGACCCGTCGGTGGTGTCGCTGGCGGCGGGCAACCCCGCGCCCGAAGCGTTCCCGACCGACGTGATCGCGGACATTTCCGCCCGCATCTTCCGCGAGCGTCCCATTGATGCGTTGCAGTACAGCATCACCGAAGGGTACCCTGCTCTGCGTAACCGCCTGAAGGCGTATATGACCTACAAGCACCGTTCCTTCTCGGACGAGCGGGATGAACTCATCATTACGAGCGGTGCTCAGCAGGTGATGGAACTGGTGGTCAAGGTGCTGTGCAACCCGAACGACGTGATCCTCTGCGAAGCACCGAGTTTTATCGGCTCGCTCAACTCCTTCCGCTCGCTGGGTGCGAAACTGGTGGGCGTGCCGATGCAGAACGACGGTATGGATACCGACGCATTGGAAGCGGCACTCAAAGCCAACCCGAACGCGCGGTTCATCTACACCATCCCCAACTTCCAAAACCCCACGGGCATCACCATGAGTATGGAAAAGCGCCGCCGTGTCTATGCACTGGCGAAGCAGTACGGCGTGCTGATACTGGAGGATAACCCGTACGGCGATCTGCGTTACAGCGGCGAGGCCTTGCCGAACATCAAGTCGCTCGACGAAGACGGCCTGGTCATTTACGCAGGCACGTTCTCGAAAGTGCTCTCCCCCGGTATCCGCGTTGGCTACGCCATCGGCCCGAAGGCGGTCATTGCCAAAATGACGGTGGCAAAGCAGGGTGAAGACGTACATACCGCCATCTGGTCGCAGATGCTGTGCGACGAATTTATGGGTACGGTGGATTTTGAAGAACACCTCACCTATCTGCAAGGGCTGTACCGCGAAAAGGCGGCGCTGATGTGCCGTCTGTTGGACGAGCATCTCGTCCCCTGCGGCATCACCTATCACCCCATCGAGGGTGGCTTGTTCCTGTGGTGCGATCTGCCCGAAGGGGTGGATATGCTCACCTTCTGTTCCCGTGCGGTGCAGGAGCACAAGGTGGCGGTCGTACCGGGCAGTGCGTTCTCGGTGAACGACGAGCCCTGCCACGCCTTCCGCGTGAACTTCTCCACCCCGACCGACGAGGCGATGACCCGCGGCGTGGAGCGTCTCGGTGCGTTCGCCCGTGAGTTTTTGAAATAAGGAGTTTAGACTATGTGTAACGAAGTGAAAGAAGCACCCCGCAAGAAGCGGATGCTCAGTTGTATTCAGCCGACCGGCACCCCTACCCTCGGCAACTATTTGGGCGCACTCAAGAACTGGGTGGACCTGCAGGACGAGTTTGAGGGTGCGTTTGCGGTGGCCGACCTGCACGCCATCACCGTGCGGCAGGAACCCGCGAAACTGCGCCGTCAGATCGCGGAGATGTTCTCGCTGTTGCTCTCCATCGGGCTGGATCCCGAAAAGAGTCTCTTGTTCGTGCAGTCGCAGGTGCCCGCGCACACCGAACTGTGCTGGTTGCTCGCGTGCTGTACCCAGTTCGGCGAACTCAGCCGTATGACCCAGTTTAAGGACAAATCCCAAAAACACGCGGACAACATCAACCTGGGGTTGTTTGCCTACCCGACCTTGATGGCGGCGGATATTCTCTTGTATCAGCCCGACTACGTGCCGGTGGGTGCGGATCAGAAACAGCACTGTGAACTTACCCGCGATATCGCCACCCGTGTGAACGGTGTGTACGGCAACGTGTTCACCGTGCCCGAGCCGTACATCATGAAGGCGTGTGCCCGCGTGCGTTCGTTGCAAGCCCCGACTCAGAAGATGTCGAAATCGGACGAAAACCAGAACTCCTACATCTCTCTGCTTGACGACCGCGACACCGTCGTGCGCAAGTTCAAGCGTGCGGTGACCGACAGCGAGGCCTCGGTGCGGTACGCCGAAGGCAAGGACGGCATCAACAATTTAATGGAGATCTACGGTGCCGCAACAGGCAAATCGTTCGAGGAGATCGAACGCGAATTTGACGGCCGCGGCTACGGCGATTTCAAACTTGCCGTGGGCGAAGCGGTGGCGGATATGCTCGCTCCCATTCAGGAGAAGTTCGCCACCTATATGGGCGACCGCGCACAACTCGAAGCACTGATGAAGACGGGTGCGGAACACGCGCAGTACGTCGCCAACCGCACGGTGCAGAAACTCAAAAAGAAGATGGGTTTTGTGTTGCTGTGAGACAGCAAAAACGCGAGGTTTTCACCTCGCGTTTTTTCGTTAGGCTGGCGGGAGTTGAACTATTTGCGGTTTCTGCCGCGCCTTTATTCACGCGGCTTTGCGCTCATTTTTGCAAGGCGACAGCCTTGCGGCAAATTCGCGCTTCGCCGCATAAACAAATGCGACGGGCAGAAAATTTGCGTGTATAGTGTAAGAATCCGAAAACTTCCCCATCGGTATTATATTAAAGATTTTCGTTTTCGGAAATAAACTCGATGATGTTTTTGTGTATAACACCGTCACGCTTTTGTAAGAGCGTATCCATAGTAAACAGGTACTTGGGATAATTGTCACGAATCCTTGTGAACGGCCTATATTCGCGCTCCTCCGTATCTTCGCTCATAATTGTCATAGCAACCTGAACATAACGGTATTCATCGTTAATGCGTGTAATGAAATCACATTCTAATTTTCCGATTCTTCCTACGCTGATCTTGTAGTTCTTTGCAGAGAGATATGTGTAAACAATGTTTTCAAGTACCGGACCGTAATTGATTCTTGCATCGACGTTACGAGAGAAGTAGATACCAAGGTCAGCGAGATAGTATTTCTGTTCGCCCCGAAGGGATCTTTTGGACTTAACATCAAAGCGTGGGCATTTGTAAATAATTTTAGCATTTTCAAGTATTTGGAGATAATTATTAAGTGTTTCGGTGCGGATCTTGATATGCTCACGGTTTTCAAAATATTCCGCAATACTCGAAAGACTAACCGTAGCACCGAAGTTATTGATGATATACGTCATAACTTTATCGAACACGGCACGGTTACGGATTTTCTTATGCCGAACGACATCCTTTTCAAGTATTTGCTTTATAACATCCGCAATATAGGTATCTTTGTCGGCAGCCTCATCAAATTCAAGTGTTTTGGGAAAACCGCCGAAACGAAGATATTCGTTAAATTCTTCCGTTTTATTATCTTTAATTTCTTTGCCGAGAAACGCTTTCATTTCCAAATACTCACGGAAGTTAAGGGGAAACATTTCGACTTCGATATATCGGCCTGTAAGTTTGGTGGAAAGCTCACCGCTTAACAGATAGGAGTTTGAGCCTGTAATGAAAATAGAGAAGTTTCCGTCCTCTCTGAAACCGTTGATAACTTCTTCAAAACCAACTACATTTTGAACCTCATCAATAAACAGATATTTGAAATCATCATCCGTTATTTGATTTTCAATAGCCGCTTCCAACGCATCCGGAGTTTTGATCTTTCTGTATCCACGCTTATCAAGATTAAGATAAACAATATCTTTCTCGGTTACACCTGATTTTTTCAGATCTTCCATAACCGAAAGCATAAAGAAAGATTTTCCGGAGCGGCGTATGCCCGTTACAACCTTGATGAGGTCACTATGATAAAACCCGCGAATTTTGTCAATATAATACTGTCTTGTGTAAACCTTTTGTTTCATCGTCAGCGCTCCTTTCTTACAGACAGTACAAGTATAGCCTATTTTTCAGTAAATGTCAAGTTAAGAGGGTATAAATTGATTGTTTTTACATTTTACCCTCGTTAAACGGCAAATATGTGTTGTTCTTAAAGTGTTCGATAATATAACTGACGGTACGTTTCCGTAACATAGACTAAAATAAAATTCACGATGTTTATGCAACAAAAAACGCGAGGTGAAAACCTCGCGTTTTTTCGTTACCGATCCAAAGCACGCACCCCTTGCCTCTCCCCAAGGGGCGAGGCAAGTGCACTCTGACACTGTCAAAAGTCACTTCTCACTCCCACGATACGGCTTTATCAAAATGCCGTCTTCCCGCGGGATCACAAGTACCTTCCCTTTTTCCATTTCATACTGTTCTCGCAAGTTGTGCGGGATCACAAACCGTCCGACTTTGTCGATAGGACACACAAAACCATACTCTTTCTTTTCCATGTTGCCGTCCCCCGAAAATAAAAAATGCGCAGCCGAAGCCGCGCACGAAAAACGCGAGCTCCAATTGCTGCAACACAATCCGCTTCTGTCCGGTGGACTACACGAAAGAGCCCACATTTTTACCAAGAGGTAAAAATGTGCGCCACCGAACCAAAAAAGCGCCGTAGGATATTCGGATTGTGTTGCAAGAGTATTGTATCACCATTCTGCGTGTAAATCAAGCAGAATTTTGTCGAATATAAAAAAGTGTGCTTATTCGAACCCACGGCGGGTGGGGTTAGGAATAAAAAAGGAGAGAATGTATCTTCGGCGGTACATTCTCTCTATTTTTTGGGATATTCACTCGAGTATGAAAGTGGTTTTACGCAAACACTTTAACCAATTCGCGGCAACGGGCGACCGCTTCCTCAAAGCTCGGCAGGAAGTTGCCCTCCAAACTGATGCGGGCGTCGTACCCGCACGCCTTCAGCGCCGCCGCCCATTCTTCGCACTGCGGCACATCCTCCGCATACGGCATCGCGCGGTCCTCGTTCGCACGGGCTAAATGCACGTGACCGAGCATATCCCCTGCTCCCCGTATCGCATCCAGTGTCTCGCCGCTCATGAACACGTGGTAGAAATCCGCCAGACAGCGTGCCGCGGGATGATCCGCCGCACGGCATACCGCCAAGCCTTCCTCCACCGAATTGATGAGGTTGGTCTCCTTATCATTGAGCGGTTCCACCGTCACGTACATACCGTAGCGGGACGCCGCCTCACCGCACACGGCGAGCGTTTTGGCAAACCGCGCAAAATTCACGTCATAGTCCTCGCCCTCGGGGATACGGCGCGCACCGCCGCTGCCGATGACCGCGACTTTACCGCCGATCTGTGCCGCACGGGCAAAGCCCTTTTCGGCATACGCTTCAATGGCTCCGTAATCGATGGCATCGCCCACGATCTTGAGTTCAGGCGGGAAAAAGCCGTTGTAGGACTCCACGGGGATCCCGATCTCCTCCACCTTTGCCGCAAAGGCCGCAAACGCCTCGTCACTCATCTTCACGAGCTCGGTCATGGGAAACTCCACGTAATCGTAGCCCGCCTCTTTAATAACGGCAAAGCGGTTGATATCGCCCGTACAAACACCAAAACGCATAGTAAACACCTCGTTTTTTGATTTCTGTTTTCAGTATACCGATTTCTTTATGCCAAGTCAATGATAAAAGTTGCAAAAAACCGACAATTCGTGCTTAAAGAGGAGGCGGTGTATCCTCTGCTTAATGCTTCTCCCATTCGTTATGCAAGGTGGTCGCGGGGGTGATGGCGTCGTTGCCGAACCGCAGGCGAATGCTGTCCATCGCCGTCGCGATACGGCTTTGCCGTTCGTAATCGTCTTCCCCTTCGTCAAACAGCGAAAGTTGGGCGCTCTCCCGCTCGTCGGTCAGTCCCGACGCCGTAACGGTGAGCATACGCAGCGGCGCTTTTTCGCCCCAATGGGTGCGTACGAGTTGCATTGCCGCGGCGACGATATCCCGTGCGAGATCGGTCGGGTGCACCCCCATCTGCCGTTGCACGCTGACGAGTTCGGGAGATTTCAAGGTCACCTGCACCACCGTGGCGTACCGTCCGCTTTGGCGAAGCCGTGCCGCCACCGTATCTGCCAGCAGCACCGCCCCCGTGTGGATCTCATCGTACCCCACGAGATCGCGCGGGAAGGTGATGCCGTTACCCACCGATTTCACCTCGCGTCCTTCGCCGTACCGCGCCACGGGGCTATCGTCCCGCCCGTTGGCGTAGTCGTGGATCATCTCCCCCATCTTGCCGAGCCGTGCCGCCACAAACGCACGGTCGGCGTGCGCGAGCTCCCCGATGGTGCGGATATACATGCTCTCGAGCGTCTTCGCCGCCGATCGCCCCACGTACAGAAGCGAGGACACGGGCATGGGATGGATCAGCCGTTCCACGCTCGCGCGGTCAAACACGGTGGTGGCGTCGGGCTTTTTGTAGTCACTGCCGAGTTTCGCAAACACCTTGTTGAAGGAGACCCCCACCGAGATCGTCAAGTCCAGTTCCTCTCGCACCGTACGGCGCAGGCGGTCGGCGATCGTCTTGCCGTCACCGAACAGACGCGCACTGCCCGTCACGTCCAACCACGATTCATCAATACCGAACGGCTCCACCATATCGGTAAAGCGGGCGTAAATGGCGTTGACTTTATGGGAATACTCCTCGTACTCCGCGTGATGCGGCGGCACCAGCACCAACTCGGGACACTTCTTTTGTGCCTGCCACACCGTCTCCGCCGTCGCGATACCGTAGCCTTTTGCCAACTCGTTTTTTGCCAAAATGATACCGTGACGGTGTTCGGGGTTGCCGCAGACCGCCATCGGTACACGCCGCAAATTCGGATTGCGCACACATTCCACCGACGCAAAAAAGCCGTTACAGTCGGCGTGCAAGATCGTACGGTCTGCCATCGTCTCCCCCCTCTCTCTGTTATTATACCTCTTTTTCTGCACGATGGCAAGCGAAATCCGATTGACACCGCCGAAAAAGTGAGGTATACTGTCTACAGAACATACGAGGGGGTCTTTTTTATGGCAATTCTCATCACGGGCGGCTGCGGATACATCGGCAGTCACACCTGTTTAGAGCTTATCAAAGCAGGGCAGAACATCGTGGTTCTCGATAACTTTTACAATTCCAAGATCGAGCCGTTGCACCGCGTGGAAGAACTGTGCAACACCAAGATCAAATTCTACGAAGCGGATATCCGCGACGAAGCGGCGCTCTGCCGCGTTTTTGAGGAAAACGACATCGATACGGTCATCCATTTCGCGGGACTCAAAGCGGTGGGCGAATCGGTGGAGAAGCCTCTCCTCTACTTCGAAAATAACGTGGGCGGCACCGTCACTCTCTGCCGCGTGATGAACAAATACGGCGTGAAACGCATCGTGTTCAGTTCCTCCGCCACCGTATACGGGCGCAACCCCGTGCCGTATACCGAGGATATGCCGGTGGGCGACGTGACCAACCCCTACGGCCGCACGAAGTATATGGTGGAAGAGATCCTGCGCGATCTGTGCACCTCCGACCCGGAATGGAGCGTCGTGCTGCTGCGCTACTTCAACCCCATCGGCTCGCACGAAAGCGGCCGCATCGGCGAAGATCCGAACGGTATCCCGAACAACCTGATGCCCTACGTGTTGCAGGTAGCGGTCGGCCGCCGTGAAAAGCTCTCGGTCTACGGCAACGATTACCCCACCCCCGACGGCACGGGCATCCGTGATTACATCCACGTGGTGGATCTGGCGCTCGGTCACGTCAAGGCGGTGGCGTACGCCCGCTCGCACACGGGCGCCGAAGCCATCAACCTCGGCACGGGACGCGGCACCAGCGTGCTCGAATTGGTGCACGCGTTTGAAAAGGTGTACGGCAAGCCCCTGCCCTACGTCATCGCCCCTCGCCGTGCGGGCGACCTGCCCGAGTGCTACGCCGCAACCGACAAGGCGCGTGATCTGCTCGGTTGGGAAGCCACCCGCGATATCGACGATATGTGCCGCGATTCGTGGAAATGGCAATCCGAGAACCCGATGGGATATACCGAATAACATAAAACGCCCCTCCCGTTCGTATGATGAACGGGAGGGGTTTTTCTATGATCATCGTTTTACGTCGGCGGCACCTGCTTGTCGCCCTGTTGTGTGCCGTGTTGCTCGTTGCCGCGCCCGTGTACGCACTCACGGCTGACCGCACACCCGTCGCGGCTAATGTCGAAAACTGGGGACTGTCTTTCCAAGCACAAGGGCAACCACCCGTTGCCAACACCACGGCGGAGGAGTTAAAAGCCTACGATGCCTATTATCTCGGCAAGAGCGAAAAGGTGATCTACCTCACCTTTGATGCGGGATTTGAAAACGGGCACACCCCCGCGATACTGGACGCGTTGAAGAAGCACAACGCACCCGCCGCCTTCTTTTTGGTGGGGAATTATCTCGAGACCGCACCCGACCTCGTCCGCCGTATGGTAGCAGAGGGGCACACGGTAGGCAACCACACCTATCACCACCCCGATATGTCCGCTATCGCGACCCGCGAGGCGTTCGCGGCGGAGCTTTCCGCCACCGAGGAAAAATACAAAGAGATCACGGGCGAAGATATGCCGAAATTCTACCGTCCGCCGCAGGGCAAATACAGCGAGCAAAACCTGCAATTTGCCAAAGAACTCGGCTACACCACCGTGTTTTGGAGCCTTGCGTACGTGGACTGGTATCAGGACGACCAGCCCACCGCCGACGAAGCGTTCGAAAAACTCATTCCGCGTATCCACGACGGGGCGGTGGTACTGCTTCACAGCACCTCCGCCACCAACGCCGCCATACTGGACGAACTGCTCACGCGCTGGGAGGAGATGGGCTACCGCTTCGGCAGTATTACGGAATTGTGCGCACCGTAAAGGTGACGTTTTTCTCCTGTCTATTTGAGAAATTTCTTCGGTCTGAAGCAACTTTTATAGTTTTTCACAATATTTTTGTTGTGAAACCACTCACCGGCGATAAAGGCAGGCAGTGCAAGAGGGGTAATTATAAACGACAGTAAAAATCTCAATCCGAACTCACGGAACGTATAGTTGCATAGCACCGAAAGCGTAACAACCGCACCAATAATTTCAAATAGGTTTTCTTTCAAAATTCGAACCCAGTTGCCTTTTAAAAAGGTTGAAAAACCTTCTTTCACTATGGAATCGGCGGCGGTATAACGCTCGTCCAGCGGTGTCTTATCCAGAATCGACACGCCATTCCAATACACATTATACGTATGCACAAGCGGATCGTCGTCGATGGATATCACCAGTTCATTTCCGTCCACCTCTACGGGATAGTGAATTATGTACGCTTTACGGTTGAGCGCTAACGTATATTTTTCGTTTACGACCTCTTGACCGTTAATCACCACGCGTTTCCACTCATCGTGCGATAAATCGACAAAAACAGTATATAATTTTCTGTCAATGAAAAAATCGCATTCGAATGTATTCATGAATCTCTCCTAAATCAACATAACACGAGAGCGATCATGGACATAGTACGCCTCCCGTAATACGAATCTCGTTCGAAAAATGTATTTCACATAAAGCCAACGTATTCCAATAACGACAACGTCTCCTTCGAATTCCATTTGAAATCCTCTGTATCCAACCACAAATGCATGGCAACTTTTCCCTCTTCATAAGCCGCCCACACAGGCTCGTCTACGTAGCTTATACATAAAAATCCGCGGTCGGATACGATCATGCGATCGTATTCCGACAACTCGAACGTACCGGCAAATTCCCGCCCGTTTTGAAATTCGACCTCTAAGCGGTTGGCATCATCCTCAACACTCGCCACATACGAAGCGTCGGCAAACCCTTGCATCCACGCAACGTCCTGTACCGAAACAGCATAACTCAGCAAATTCAGCAACCGAATCAAGCGCGGATCGTCCGTTTCAAGCGGCATAGCGTCCCCTTCGACAAACAGCGTTGCCGCGGTCACTTTTGAAAACATTTCGACGTTGTTTTCCAATTCCGTTTGCGAAAATTCGTCCGATGTATAGTCTTTACCGTGCGGATTGGTTTTTTGGGTCTCCGCAGTACTCTTTGCCGTTTGGGTAGTCGATACGGCGGCGGTGTCAGAAGTTGGGCTGTCCGCGTAATTACACCCCGTACACAGCAAAAGCAGCAAACAAAGAATGAATAATGAACCTCGTTTCAAAACAATCTCCTCCACAGAACACAAGAGAATGGTTCTCTTGTATTCCCGCACTCTCCTTGTCAAGTATACTCCTTCAAACCCCAAATGTCAATCGAACGGAAAAGGGGCTGCCGCTTTCGCGACAGCCCCAAGTTTACCGCACAAGAGAACCGTACCCTTGTGTTTGTTTTCAATTATTGACCGTGTTTTGTAATATTTTCCGTGCATCGGTGGAATCCACCGTGCCGTCGCCGTCCATATCGGCGGCGACTTTTTGTTTTTCGGTAAGTTCTACCTTCCCCACCGCGGCTTGCAGGGCAAGACGAGCATCGGTGGATGTCACCGTGCCGTCATCGTCCACGTCGCCTGCGAGCGGCTTTCCCACGGGACAGCCCTTCCCTGCCATATAGGCGTACCAGTCGTCCCCGACGGAACGGTTGCCGTTTTGCTCGTCGAACCAGTAGCGGGTGGTGCGGGTGTCGATATGTACCGCACATCCCGCGATCCACCCGATACCGTGATCCCACCCGAGTTCCTGCAGGGCACAGCAGATCTCACTGCCGTGAAGGCGATCGTTACCTCGCCAGCAGTTCACGTCTGCCGCCCGTCCTTCGGTGTGGTAGCCGCGCCCGCTGCCGCCGACCTCGCGGTCGTAGGCGGGCGTTCGGTACCCGCTCGTGATGATGATCTTCGAACAGCCGAGGTAGTCGTACAGCCGCTCTAAGATGGTGATGAGTTGCGGGTCGATCTGCACCACGTCACTGTCGGGCGAGGCAAACTCCCGCACGCGAAAGTGCGGGGAGAGTTTGGTCGCCCCGTCCTTTTTCAAAGAATAGGTCGTTACCGCCATATCGCCACCTCACAGACTGTCGCGGCTGTTGGGGTTGTTCACGATTCCGAACCCCACCAGCACGGGACACAGCACGTTCAAAAGCCCGTTGACCGAAGCGGAGATGTCCACCCCGCCGAATTCCTTCACGCAGAACACCACCAGTGCCGCCATCGACACCCACAGTGCCCACGAACGCAGTTTTTCTTTCATAGCAATTCCTCCTATTTATGATATTGCTCCAGATCACGAATACGGTGGTTGATCACGCGGATCTCTTCCTCTTCCACTGCATCCGCCTGTTCCAGTTTATACACGCGGTCGATCACCTGATTGTGTTTTTCGACCTGTTTTTCCAACCGCTCAATGCGGTAATTGGTCAGGCGATTCGCCGCCAGGATACCGCCGAGCGTGCCGATGAGCGTACCTGCAAAAGACAGCAGGGCTACTAACAGCGTTTCATTCACTCCGCCACCTCCTCGACAAAGGCGATGTAGTGGTACGTCACGCCTTCTCGATTGAAAAAATCGTATACTATGCCATCTTTGGCGAGTGAAAACAATGACAACACCTTGTTGTTTCCATATGTCGGGCTTAGGGTCGTAATGAGACTGACTGCTTTTTCACCCGTTTCGTAGGAGACTCCGTCGGCGTCAATCCATGTGAAGTCGGTGTTGTTGCGTATCAGTATCACCGCCTTCACATTGGGAGAGCCAAGATCAATATATCGTGATATGGCCATGTTCACATCATCTTTCGCTACAAAATCTCCCACGTAACTGCCCACGTGTACACCTGCACCTGCTTCACCTTTATCACCTTTGATGGCGGTAACGGGAATGACATTACCGTTTTCATCACGTACGCGCAAAATTGCCATTACGCATTCCTCCTTTCTGCCATCTGCGCTTCCAATACCGCAAGACGCTCTTCCAACGTTTGTTCGGCGGCACGTTCTTCCTGTTGCAATGCGGCGATCTCTTCTGTCGTCATTTCAACGTATACACCGTCTACACATTTTTTCATGTTCATCGCCCCCAAACCTTAATTGTCGAACCCACGCCAAACAGGTGAGATGCGCTGTTCGTGTGTATCCTTATCGTGTTTTCCCCATTGAAACTGTCGTACTGGACATCCGTCGGGTCGTTGCAGTTACTTGCAACGTTACCGAAGCGCGCAACGGCTGCCGTGGAGTAGTAGATCATCCGCTTGCCGGGACTTATGATCCCGTGTGCTCTGTGGTACACTGTCGACCCGTTTGACACCGACACCGTGTTGCGGGTGATATAGTTAGACCCACGACCGACGCCGAACTGGATGCTCTTGGCGGACGTCTCCGCCGTTTCTACCTTGTATACGCCCTCGATGTACACCTCGGTGTAACTATCGTTCGGGGTGACTTCGACGTACGCTGCTGCCGCGGTCAGTTCGATGTCGGCAAACTGCACCCACTCTCGCACCCCGGATTCGCCGGGCTCACCCTGCGGGCCTTGCTCACCCTGTTCCCCCCGGGGACCTTCGGGGCCTTGCTCGCCTTGTTTCCCCTGCTCGCCGCGCGGCAGGCGCAAATTCAATGCCACGCCCTTTTCCGTCTTAGTAAGATACGCCCGAGCCGCGCCGTCTTCAGCAGTACTGACCGAGCCGATGGAGAGATCAATCATCGGACCCGTCTCTCCCTGCGGACCTTGTTTTCCCTGCGGACCTTGCGCCCCCTGTGGCAATCCCAAATTCAAGATCGGCGCATCCGCCGTGCCGGTAATCGAAGCGGTTGCCGATAGCCCTTCTGCCAGCGTTTCCACCGTGCCGATGGCAAGACGCATCGAAGCATCCCCGCCGGGGTCGATCTGCACATTGTAACGTTCGGGCATTTCCCCGCTGCCGACGTACACACCCGAAACACCTTGCTTGCCTTCGGGGCCTTCGGGGCCTTGCTCGCCTTGCTTACCCTGGGGACCTTCGGGGCCTTGCTCGCCTTGTTCGCCCGTCTCACCTTTAAGTGACGCCAACCACTCTTCGGGTGTGCCGATGAACCCGTTCTTCACCGCCACGCCGTAGGCACTGAGGTAGTGCGGCGGGTCGCCACACCGTTTCTTGTGTGTACCGTAATAATCCGCAAACCACCGCACGTAGTCGGTGTATGCATTGTTGTATACCGCCATCGCATTGGCATACTCATCCCACTCACCGTTTGCAGCGGCGATCTGTGCACGCAACCACAGCACGTAGATATCATCGTGCGGCGGACGCACGATCAGTTCGGTAGCCCCTGCCGTCTCCTCGGTATACACCACCGCCTCGTCCAAACAACCGCCGAACACATTCAGCTGGATGCGCCCTTCGAGCGCGTTGATCCATCCGATCACCACCGCGCGTTCATAGGTGTGCGGATACTGCTCGCTGACCGCCGCTATGACGCCATCCAATGTTGCCATACTCTCACTCTCCTTTTATAGGGCTAAAGAGGGGACAAGCATCCCGCTTGTCCCCTCTCCGCGATTTACAGCAACGTACTGCCCGCCGCCGCGCCGCCGAGAGCGGCAAAACGCCAATCCACGAAGCCTGCGTTGAAGCGCGCGTACCCGCGCCACACGTTGGCGTCGGTGTTGTCGTCCAACGTGGATCGCACTTCCAGTTCGGTACGATCCTGCCACACGGCACCGCCGTAGGTCTCGTTGTACTTCGAATCGAGCAGGATCCACGGCTGAGTGCCCGCCGTAATGAACTGATTCAAGTACGGCCACACGATGATATTCCAACGGCCAAACTGATAGTTGAAACCGTTGTTTGCCGTGGTGGGATCTTTATCCGCACCCACTGCCGCGAATACCGCCTGTTTCAGCGTGTGAATGTTCGGGATCAGAATGGTATCGGGTGCCACATCCAAAATATCGTCGTTCTCGCCGCGGAAGTTCTGCATGGCGGTCTCAAGCGCGCCGAGCGCGTCCACCGAAAAGGTATCGGTAAAGACGTTCGACTGCTCGTCACCCGATACCAACGGCTTGTGCTTCTGATGGAACAGCGTCTTGCCGTCCGCCGCCAGTGCGGAGGTGGTCGCCTTCGCGTATGTAACGGAATTTTTGCCGCCGATCGCTGCGCCGAGCAACGCCGCACCGAACTTTTCGCGGGTGCGGTGATAGCCGGTGATGAAGTTGGCGGGACGTTTCTTCAGGTCCATCAGTTTCGCATCCTCTACCATTTCGCGCGAGATGGGGAAAGAGTCCTTCCACGTGATGTTCTCGATCACGCGCGAAGGTCCTTCGCGCATGCTGTCGATCGGATATGCACCGTTTTCGCCTGTCGCCTCAAAACCGTTCATCGCCGTAAGGCTGGTGTACTTCTCCAGTGCCGATTTAGACGGCGTTTTTAAGAAAAGGTGCTTGATGATCGAGTTCTTCTCGAACGCCTCCCCTTTCTTTTCGATAAACATACGAATAGGCGCCTGACTCTTACCGTAAATAGACTCGTTCACGCCTGCGCTTTCGCTAAATACAATAGGCATAGTATTTCCTCTCCTTTCGTTAGATCAACACGCCGCGCTGCTTCTCACCCGCAGCAGTGCCTTCGCTTTCCAATACGGTAAACGCGCCGCCCTCGGCCACCGCTTCCAAGCCGTTCACCGAAACGGTACACACCGCACCGGGTGCGATACCCTCAACCGCTTTGGTCAGTGTCACCTCTACGATGACATCATCGCCCACTGCGACAACGGGCAACAATTCGCCCTCTTCCTGTGTCTTTTCCGCCGCCGATAGGTAATGACGGCCATCATCGACACCGGCGCCGAGGTCTGCCGACACAGGGGTCAGCAGACCGTCGCTGAACACCAGCGCGTCGCCGATCGTGTAGTTACCCGACACGGCGGGCAGATATTCCGTGGGGGGCACGCGCCCGTCACGGGTTGAATGAATAGTAAACATGATTTCTCCTCCTTATTTTTTGACGTAACGCCCGTAGTGACGGCAGATCTCCGCCTCCGTCGCTTCGGGCATCAAACTTTTGTACAGTGCCATCTCGGCCGCAGGGACACTGACGCCCCCGTCGCCGCGAGAGACCGTGGACGTGAGGTGATTCTTTCCGCTCTGCCGTGCCGCCTCTTCCCGCCGAGCATCCTCCTGTCGCGCCGCGGCGAGCTTGTCCATGTTCGCGAAGCGGAACGCGTCGTAGAAGTTCATGCTGTGTTCACGCACGGCACGGATGAAGGCTTCGCCGTTTTCGCCGTTCACAATGTCCTCCAGCGTGTTCACCGAAGGGTCGATCGCGTGGATCTTTTGGAGTTCATCCTCCACCGTGCGGTCAAATGCGGCACGGGTGGCGGCTTCTTCGGCGGCGCGCGCCTTTTCGGCAGCAGCGACCGCCGCCTTCACTTCGGGCATCTCTGCCACGATCGCGCGGATATCGTCCGGTGTAGTGCCGCCTTGCGCCATGCGCTCGGTGCGGTCGCTTTCGTCGTATGTGCTCTTATATTCCTCAAGCTCTTTCAACGTTTGAAACGGCTTGCCCGTATAGGGGTTCGGAATACCGACAGAGTGCAGTGCGGTATTGAACCGCGTTTCGGCATCGGCGACGGCACGGTTTACAGCGTCCTCTTGCTCTGCACGTCGCCGTTCAGCGGCAAACCTTGCCCTCTCTTCGCGCGACTGTTCACGCGGCGCAGCGGGGACTTTTGCCGCGCTCTCCTCTGCAGGGTCGGTGACCTCCTGCTCTTTTGCACCTGTGCTGTCTTCTGCAGGGTCGGTGATCTCCTGCTCTTTTGCACCATCATCCGTCGGCGTCTCCTCTTCGGGGGACAAACCGTACAGATCGTACAGCTCTTGTTCGTCCATGGTTTTCCTCTCCTTTTTGAATTTTCGAGCGATCACTTCTTGCCGCTCTTCGTACCGGTGCGAAGGTCGTCGCCCTTTCTCACCGTGCCGTGCTTGGTGCCGCCGTTTGCGTACGGCCCGCGCACCACCTGACTGCCGGTGTTTTTGATCTCACCGACGTACGGTCTCTTGCCCTTCATCTCGTCACCTCCCTTTGTTGGTATTCAACACCCCAAGGCCCCTTCTTTGAGGGGGCTGTCAGCCGCATGGCTGACTGGGGGAGTTTTCCTTTTGCTGCCTCACAGCAACGTGTTCGCACCCATTCCCGCATCCCGCGCCGCATCGGCACGTGCCTGCGCTTCCACCTGCTGCATGATCGCCTGCATAACGGCGGGGTCACCCTCTCCGTTCGGCGGTGTAGTCGGTTCACCTTGCGGCTCTCCACTATTCGGCGGTGCGGTCGGTGTGCCTTGCGGCGGAGTAGTCGGCGGCGGTGGATTCTGCATCTGCTCCTTCTTCGCCTGCAGGATCGAAAGGGTATCACCTGCACCGGGATAGTGCAGGAGTTCCATCTTCGTCCAGTAGAGAATCAGCGTATCCAACTCCTGCGGGTTGCCGTAGCACCCCGACTGGAACTGCGCGGTCGTGTTGTTCCACATCGCCTCGCGGTTGTTCGCCAGCGGCGCCGCCGTATCGCACGAGAACAGGAAGCGATCGTTCCACCAATATTCCCCGTTTTCGTCCTGTTCCAAAAAGTCCAAACGATTGAACTCGTCGTATACCCGCTCGCCGCGTTCGTTTTGATACGCCACGGGGCGCGGCTCGTCCGCATACGCAAGTTTCATTTGGAAGATCAGACGGAACAGATCCGCAAACGCGGCATCCTTCATGATGCGTTTGGACTCCAGCCGTCCCGCCGCCTGCGCTGCCGAGATCTCTTTTGCCTTCCCGCTCGCGGCGGTGGAATCTTGACGTCCCTGGAAGGAATCGGTGATGCCGAGCATATTTCGTGCTTCGTTATACACCTGCGAGCGCATAGCCATTTCGTAGTTCAGATCCCCCTTGAACTCGTACACGTGAACGCAGTTGCCTTCTGCCACCGACACGTGCCACACGCCATCTTCGCCGTCCACGGTCATGTCGGCACGCCCTTCGGGCAGCGTCACGCGGGTACCCGCCTTCAAAATGCGGTCAAGGATCTTCTGATTCAGTCGGTTCAGCGTGTTCTGCTGCGTGGTGATCTTGTCCACGTCCGATTCGCCGAGGAAGCGGCCGAACACACTCACATTCTTTTGCAGCACCACGGGATACACGTCGGGTTTATACACAGGGATCTTCGTCGGGACGGAACGCACCCGCCCGTGTTCATCCACCACCCGCGCCGCTTCGGGGATCTCTCCACCGCCGAACTTGCGGGCGGTGTATATCTCTTCAAAGTCTTCGGCGTGGTCTTCCCATTTATCACCACCGCAGAATGGACAGACATCGCCCGTCGCGGGCTTCATCTCACCGCATTCGGCGCAACGGGTGAGGTGACGCGCTTGGTAGTCGGCAACGTCTTCCAGCACCGTATCGTTGCACCAGCTGAACAGGCTGATCTCTCCGTCACCGTCGCGGTAATACGCCACGATCTGCGTGACCATCTCGTCGGAGGGGGACTCTCCCTCGGCGCTCTTCACCTCGGGGGCTGATTCGCTCTCGTCCTGCACATTCACGCCGTAACGGCGCTCGATGTACTCTTTGGTTTGCGGTAACTTCAAAAACACGTAATCCATGTCGTTGATACCGCTGTACACACCTTCCTGCGGCACCACCATCTTCGGGTGCACCGTGCGCACCGCCACTTCGCCCGCAAACCCGTGTGAACGAAGGGTGGAATCCCATTCCACCAGCCACAAACCACCGCCCTGTATCGGCACCATGCGTTCCATCAGATCATTCATCGTCTCAAACGGCATACGGTTGAGTTCGTTGCGGATCATGTTCTCAATCAGCGCCGCTTTCGGCTCGTCCTCACGGCGGCGGGCGGTCACCTTCGGTTGCGGAATCGACGAATTCACCTGCGCCTCCACGTTCTCCGCCACGATGTTCTGAATGTGATACAGCGTGCGGCTTTTCTTGTGCTCGCAAATGGTGTCGCTGTCGGTCACAGGTTGAATATTGCTGTTAGTTCCACGGTACAACGTCTCCCGCTCGTCCATCTTCACCAGCTCGTCCGCATACGCCTGCTCGGCCTTGGCAAATCGCTCCTGCCAAAACCGCAACTTTTCTTTGTCCATATCGCTCACTCCTTATGTCTGCTATCCCCTTGCCTCGCCCCTTTGGGGAGAGGTGTCGCGCAAAGCGCGACGGAGAGGGGTATTTGTTTTCAGCGCATTACTCACCGCGGCGCGCCCCATTTTTCAACCAGCACCCGCCGCAGGTCGGCATCGGCACGGCGGTAGTCCTCCCACATATCGGGTGTCCACCGCTCGCGTATCACCGTAGCGGGCAACGCCACCCGCATGGTCTGCTGTGAGCGGATATACCACGCGATAGCGAGCGCCATAATAAGGTCGTCGTGCGCCCCCTGCTCTGCCTCGGCCCGCAGCTTATCGTTGCGGATAAAGGTCAACATCTCTTCAAGTGTTGCGCGGTCGTATAACGAGGAAAGCCCCTCTCGCATCGCGTCGATCAGCCCCGCAATGATCACGGGGCGGGTGATCGCCGTCGTTTTGAAACCGAATGCCTTCTTGATGGCGCCGGTGAAATCGTCCTCCACCTCACGCACAAACTGCTTGCGATAGCCGAGCAGTTCCAGCATCTTCACGGGATAGGTCGAGAAATTGGTCTCGATGCCGATGAGCGCCTCGTTGTAGTACATCCCAAGGCAGAACATCTGCTTCGCATACGTGCCTTCTTCGTATTGGTGGCGAAGCACCGCCACCTGCTCGCCCGTGATGTTATCGAGCACCTGCGCCGTGAACCAGTCGCTCCCCTCGCCCGCCGTATCGCCGCCGATGACGTACGGCCTACCGGGTATCGGCTCTTTATAGATGGTGATCGGCCCGCCCGCTTCTTCGTAAAACGCACGGTTTTCGAGCCGCGTGCCGCCAACGCTCTCTTCGTAGGTGAAAAAGCCTCGCTTCAGCGGCGGCTTAACGGCGCTCAGCCGTTCACTCACCGCGCGGGCGTTGAACACCGTCTTGCCCGTCACGCCCCATTGGCCGAGGCAGTAGACGGTGTAGTAGTATTCGTCCGTGTCGCGGTACGCTTCCAGCGTCAGGCGATCCTCTTCCGGCAGAAAACGGTTGTCCAAATACGTGCTTTCATGCACCGTGGCACGCGGGTCGCGGCGATCGAAAAAGCGCTTCTTCAACCAGTGCGTGGCGGAAATGGGGTTGAAGGTGAGGATCATCTGCTTGTAGTACCGGAACTCGCCGCGCATACGGATATCGAGCTGATTTAAGTCGGCCTCCGCCAACTCGGTCGCTTCTTCGATCCATATTCCCGTCACGTTGTAGATCGATTTCAACTTTTCGCGGTTGTCCAGCCCCGAAAAGAAGATCTGACTGCCGTTTTTGAACTTCAAATACATGTCCGAGGATTCGCCCCGTGGGATGTAGAGAATGTCGTCGCTGTAGAATTCTTCCGCTTGTGCCTTCAGCTGATCGAAGCAGGACTTGCGAATGGATTTATCCACCAAGCGGCACACCATAAAGCGGTGGCCCGGCTCGCTCGTCACGCGATCCAACACCTTTCGCCCGGCAAAAATGGATTTTCCGCTGCCGCCGCCACCCTTCAGCACCAAATAGCGGCTTTTATCGAAAAACAGTGGGATGAAACAATCGTTGTTCGTCTCGCGCAAGTGTTTGTACCATGCGAGTACGGCATCCTTTTGGTTTTGCCTACTCCTGCCCACCGCCGCCACCTTCTTCTGCCGAGCCGAACTCCATCGCAAGCTCGCGCAGCAGCGCTTCTTTTTCCTCCAAACTCATCTTGCCGGCGCTACCACCGCCACGGTCATGTACTTCTACCGTCACCCGCTCGGAGGCGGAAAAATTGTTCTGCAGGTCGAACTGCACACCGCGCAAACCGCCGCCGCTGCGTACAAGGTTTTCTTTTTCCAAATAGGCGCGCCGGCGCCCCTGCGCGCACGTTGTCGCCTCCAAATATCGCTCGTCTTTTTGGTAGTTGCACCACGTCTGGTTGCTGATGTCGAGATAGAGGATCAACCCCCCGATCGTGGGCGGCACCACGTACTCCACGTAGGTGATCGGCTGACCGAGTTGGTTTTTGATCACCCGCTCGCGCATGATGGGGTGGCCGTACTCGTCCTTCTTCTTGGTCGGCACCTTCTCCTTGGCGGTGACCACACGGCTGATGGAATCGAAGTACCGCTCCACCGCTTCCAGTAACTGCTTCGGCGTGTAGGTCTTTTTTCTCCCCGCGTCGCTCACCTCCTAAACGTCTGTTCCCGTCCGCCCACCTCCCCGGCGTTTCCTATGCCGGCAAATCCACATAAAAAAAGAGAACTGCGTGCCTCCCGCTCGCAGTTCTCTACAATGCCATTATACTCATGTTGCCGCCGACATTCACCGACATCTTCACTTGCACAGCCGTGCGACCGTGCGCGTGAAAATGCGCTCCATCTGCCGTTTGCTGTAGTGCATCCGTTCCGCCACCTCCGCTTGTGATAGCCCCTCAATGTAGTGCATACGCATCGCCGTCCGCTCACGGGAGGGAAGTGTGTCGATCGCCTGCTCGATGGCAAACAGATCGTGAAGCAGACGTTGCCGCTTTTCTTCATACAGCGCCCGTGCCGCTTCCTTTTCGTCCGTCCACCCGCAAAGCAACTCGTCGGCATGGCGAACAGGCCCGCGGGGCATACCGTCGCCGCGAGCCGTCACCGGAGCATAGAGCCGCCCGTCCAACCGTTCCAACATACGGTTGATCGAGGTTACCTCCTGCACCATGTTTTGATAATCCTCCAGCATCTCCTTCGTCACGCGCACACCTCCTCCCCGTGTCGCCGTTCATCGAATGCCGGGTATATGTAGCGTATGTACTGGGCGCGACCGGGCACGTACGCCCCCTGCTCCAACAGCACCGTCCCGCTCGGGGCGCGGAGCAACGCTTCGGGGCGCACCGCCACGCGGTCGGTGAACACGGGCTTGCCCGCCGTGCGGGATACGGTGTAGCGCTTGCCGTTTTCACACACACGCGTCTGGCCGATGATGTACGCCGCAAGCGCCGTCCAGTCGGGCACGCCCTTCGAAGCCCAGGCAGAGAGCCGCACCGACTCCACCTGCCCCATCGCTTTCCACTTCTGTGCGACCACCTCGGCGGCGGCCTCGTTCACCACCATGTGAATATGTAACCGCGCAGAGGCGGCATCCTCATCGGGCGCGGCCTTATCCGACACGGCGGCCGCATAAAGATAGATGGACGCAGAAGCGCTCACCGCACGCAGCACACGGCGGTTGAGGTTTTCAAGCTCCCGCTCCATAGCAAGGTACATCAGATCCTCCCACACGGGTACAGCACGCCCCGCCTGCTCCCTTTCCCGCTTCATCTGTTCTGCACGGGCGGTTACCTTGGCCATCCCCGCATCCGACAGATCCAGGGTGAGAAATCGGTCACCCACCGAAAAATTGTTGTTGAGGATGCGGGCAAAGTTGCGACGGGCACACCCCGCGTTCTTCGCTGCCCGATTGATAGCACGTTTCCCATCACGGGTAGCAGTGCCGCCACGGTCGGCTATGTCGAAGACGGGAAACTTCGTCTTCTCCACCACCCCGTTGCGACACTTCGTCGTGCGGATCACGTACACCATCACCGAATCATCCTCTCTTTTTTGCGTTTGGTTCTAAATCCATCCCCTACCGAGCCTTCAAAACGCGCGCGCCCGCGCACGCGTTATAAATATCTACACCTATGTAGCACTGCCCACCCCTTGGCTCCCCTTGTCAGGGGAGCTGTCGGCGAAGCCGACTGAGGGGTAGTCGCCATCCGAAGACGTTCTACTCCAAAACAGGTGCTTTGGAAACGGCTCACACTTCATGTAAGCCGTCTGCAAAGGATCTGTTTTTACTCTATAGTCAACTCCATTTAAAGCCGAAATCGGAGCGCTTGATCTTACAGCCGGGCTCACCGTCACGCCAGAAAACAAGGCCCTCGATTTCATTCTCGTGAAGAAATCTTTTAATTCCTTCAAAAGTGCGCTCGACCTCCAGCACAACCGCCCCATGCTTTACAAGCATGTCCGCGTTAAGATTGTAGGGATTACCTTGGAAATGAGGCCCGATCGCTTCATAGGTTCCGTCACCTTCTGCATCAAAGTCCGTGTTGTTATAAGCCTCGACAAACCATTGGTCAGACGGATTATCGGCATCGACCTTCACCCAATGCGGATGGTGCCCGGTGATAGGATCCGGAGCGCAACAAGCAATGGCGCCGATCGGCGGCCGCTTCCCATTCTTTGCATCGTAACGTTTATAAAACTCACCATTGATAATTGCACAACACGATCCATCGTATTTCACGGTTGCAACACCTTCACCGGCAAGCACCCATTCACATCCCGCCGTCGCCCTCGTCGTGATCCCGGTGATCCTATGACCCTCGTACTCTCGCTCGAATAATGTCGGTATCTTTTTCATTTTTGCATTCCTTCCTTTTGCTCAACGTCTCTTCCCCCTATCTGCGATCTTCCACACTTGATACAGCGCCCACGCCAGCGGATTCACAACGAACGGCAAGCGCTTCGCGCGCTCATACTCGGCCTTCACCATCTCGATTGCCTTCTCGATCGTCATTCGCCTCTATACCCCCAAACACCTGCGGATTATCCACGACAAACTGATACAACCCTTTTGAAAACTGCTCCACAAAGTTCTCGTCCTGTTCCTGTGTCCCGTTATAATTAGATATGATTGCATGACATACTTCGTGGAGGAATACCACGTGTTGATATTCTTCGCAGCCAACCGTAGCAACCTTAATCGTCCGATCGCTGAAGCTGTGTTCGCCGTCCAGCACGCCAAGTCCGTCTCCTCCGACAAAAGATCTGCTCGGACGTTCGATCCGATATGTAAAGCCACCTATTTTAACTTTTTCAGGAATCGTCATTTTCTCTTCCTCCTTCCTACGACTTTATGCCACACTGCGTTCAATGCAAACTCTATTGGATTCGCAATAAACCGCAATTGCTTTCCTCTCTCATACGCTACCTTCAACATCTCGCTTACATCTTCAATCGTAACCTCATTTTCATCCAACAACACTAACCTCAGCGTTGCAATACGTTCAATCGCCTCCGCGGGCGTGTGACCGTCCCACGTTGGAGCGCGATCAAGTTCCTTCACCTTGAACATATCCCAATACAGCTCCACGTCGTAGTGATACGTCACCTGACCCTGCGGTGTCTCGATGCCCACGATAAACATGCCGTCGTACATATCGCCGGTATCGTGCCGTTTGCTTTTCCACGCACGGGTGGGCAACGCGTTGCAGATCACCGAAAACAAAACGGCTCGGTGGTGATACAACTCGTTGAAGGTGTGGTACCCGTCCGACAGATCCCCCATCCCACTCGGCGGAATCTCCACCACATCGGCGGCAGGGGCAAAATCTATGGCGTTTAACACCGCTTGTAAATTGACAAGAAAACCATCGTCCGTAAACATTCCGGTAAAACTGCCAATATGTTTCCGTAACGATCCACGCTCGATATATTCAGCCATTGTCACACACCCCACTTTTCCAATTCGGCTTGCACGGCAATTGCCACAGGATCGTTTGCCACTCTACCTTCACATACCGCCGCCACAAACTCTTTGATTGCTTCGGCTGAAATCTCACTTTTCACTTGCTCCCGATATAGGTCTTGTGCTTCGTTCAATCCATCTTGAAAAGCGGTATCTGCATTTTTCGAAAGAATTTCATTTTCTCTTCTCAGCCTCTCAACCTCAGCCAGTAGTTTCGCTGTATAAGCTTGTTGTTCAAAGAGAACTTGCTGTTGACCTTTAATCCCGCTGATTAGACTGTCGATAAAGTCTCCTTCCGTCCTCTCGTTCCACGCTTCTCTTGCACCAACCAACGGATTTTTGTGGTACTTTCCAAAGCGCTTAAATATGGGCGCGCTTGATCTGACCATCTCGGCCTTGCACTTCTTGCAAACGACAACTGCTACTATACCGTCATCATTCGCAAACTCCGCTTCACCGCCACAAAATGGACACGGTTTCAGTTCAGCCATTGTCACCCCGCCTCTCCCCATCATTACAGTAATCATTCGGCCGACATCCCAACGGATTGCGGTTGTCGGGGTGGTTGCACCACAGCCCGCCCATGAATTGATCCTCGCAAAAGCGGCATTCACGACACCGTACCACCTCTTCCATGTCCGCCGCTTTACCGGCACGCAACGCACCGCCGATATGTATCCCCGCCAGCATCCCCAATGCCAAAGCGGCAACGATTGCTATTGCCATCCCCATCATCGCCACCTCCTCATCGGTACCCACAGCTGAGCACCCAGCGCCAAAAGCGCACCCATCGGCTCCCCCCGATAATGCGCACAGCCGCCGCATCTGTGGCGGATCGACCCGTCTCGCAGGCATCGCATATACCCCGCTCGCTTCATCCGCTTATAGTACACGCACTTCATCCTGTCACCACCTTCGGCGGCAGCGGCAGCGGCTGCCAATAATCCACCGCGTATCGATCGCCGTTCGTGTCGGTGAAGTTCTCTCCATCGTACAGAAGCACCGTCGGCTCGGTGGCACCGCGCACCATGACAAGCACCTCCACCACGCCGCCCTCTTCGGGGTGCCGCGCGGTATACTCGGCAAGTTCTCTGTCGGGCATCGCCACGTCACTCGGCGTCCACAGCCGATGCGCCGCTTCAAACAACCGCTCGATCGTCTCCGCCGCCTGTATCTTCACACTTTCATAGCAATCCTGCATCTTCCCTGCAGGGCACTCTTTGCATTGGTTTTTCTCCGCTGCACAGCACCGCAACGCCTCCAATAATTCATCCAACCTAAGCATTTCGTTTTCTCCTTTCTTTTGGCTGCACCTTCACGTGCAACCCGCCGCGTGAAGGCATCATCGCCACCACCGCCATCGGCCAAACCTTACGCCGCACCGACGGCGGTGCTTCGTAAGCTCTCCCTACGTACAGCACCCGCTCTCCCGGCGGGAGATCTTCGCGCACGATCTCCACCGTGAAATGAAGATCCAGCACCCTCACCAACTCACGCACCGTCAACATACCACCACCCCCTTCCTTGGCTCCCCTTGTCAGGGGAGCTGTCGGCGAAGCTGACTGAGGGGTAGTCGTCTTTGCCTCTTCTCTCCGCCGCCACCAGTTTATCGTACTCAATAAGAATCTTGTCCTGCGCCATCGCATACCCCCACTCACGGCACGCGCTGCAGCTGTCCTCCCACCCGGGGAGCAGCACCACCGCATCCGCAATATCTACCATCGCTATGCCCATGTACAGTCGATCACGATCGTCCAATTTTTCGGGCAGCAGCGCGGGATCCAGTACGGTATGCCCGAGTCCCGTGAGATAGGCATCCGCTTCAAAGAACGCGGCATGATAGCCTTTCACGCCCGTGATCGGCCCTGCAAGATACATGATCATATCGCCGCCTCCTCTATCGTGACCTGCTCCCCGCCGACATCTTGCTCTCGTTCTAACGTGCGGCGACACATCCTCGCCAAAAATTCCAAATGCTCACACATTTCTTTCTGCGGAAAGATGTACGGCAGAATGAGCGCCACCACCTCAAACCCGATCTTGACGGCGAAATACAGAGCACCGCCGTCCGTCCGTCTCTCGTACACCTCGAGTTTCTCGTCTCTTCCGAAGGGAGACAAATATACCGTGTCCATCCACGCGATGCCGTCTGACACGATAAACGGCGCCAAATTCACCCCGCCGTAACGAATGCCCAACGGCACGCGCGACACGGGACGCTCACCGTCTGCCATATCGCTGCTGTCGTACCCCGCGGGGAACCCGTTCTGACGGACACACAAGATCTTCTCCCACTGCTCGTTGGTGAAATCGTAACAGTGTTTAAAACTCACCTCACTCAGCGGTTCCATTCCCCACATCGGATACAGCGCGAATCCGTTGGACACCCACTGCAAACCTTCCGTATCGTATAATTGTATTGTTTTTTTCTTTTTACAAAGATCGATCACCTTACGTACTTTCATCTCTTCACCTCCAAAAATCGCACGTACTTCCCAACGTCAAGCGGTGGTAGCACTCGCGCAACACCACCCCGCTCGCTCGGTATTTCACCATGAACCATCGCCGAAGCGGGTGGACATACGCCACCCGCCCGCGAAAGGTGCGACCGAAACCGATACCGTTCTTCGTCTCGCTATCCCCCACGGTCACGATCTCCACCCGCACCCCGCACTGTATTCGATCATGCATCCCTTCAACGTCTCCCCTTTGCATGTAATGTCGCCCACTTCCTCTGGGCTTGTTTCTTTCGCGCTCTACGACAATCACAACAGATGTCATTGCTTTTCCTCTCGTAGAACGTCGCACCACATCGGCGGCAATACTGTGGGCGGATACGCTGAAACTCAGCACAATCGTCGCAGTCTGTGCATCCTGCCTCGCACAGGCTGTTTAGATCATCCCACCGCGCACATATTGCTCGCTGGAAGTAGTTGTCGTAGTCTGTCCTTTTAAGTTCGAGTGTTCTATACAGTAGAACATCCGCCAGACGGCCGAGATCGTTTTTCACCGCTGACCGCGTTCGGGATAGGTGAAGCGCTTGGCGTACCGTTGGCTCGGGTGCTCCGTCGCCCCAGCTGCCATCGCCCATATACGCCCGAACCTTGTCGGCGTTCTCCGTGAGATATACGAAATACACCTTCCCGCGCACTGCTTTCTCGGATTTCCCGATCATGTTCCCGATCACCGTGTAGCTGTCGCCGCTTTTGATCCCGCTCGCAAGTATTTGATAATCCTCCTCAGTCCACGTGCTCTCCGGACCGCTGTTGTCCGCTCTGACCGGGCGATACTTGATTCCGAGATCCGTACACCGCCGCTGTATCGCGCCGGCGGAACGGTGCAACATCTCGGACAGTTCTCGGTATCCGTAGCGTTGCTGCTCTAACAGGTGGAGCAAGCGCTGATCCTCCACCTTCGTCCACGGGTCTTTTCGCTGCAAAGCGAAGGCAGCATAGTCCTTTTGGCGCTGTTCGGCCACCCATTCCGGCTCCTCACCAAGTGCCAGCGGCTCGAATTTTGAAAAGTCTAAAAACGAGCGATTTTCTTTTGCCCACGCCCAGAACTCATCCAGATACACCACGCGGAAACTGTTCTTGTCCACCCGCTTTTTGTGTACCGGCAAACCCCGCTTTTTCACCCACGACTCCATCTTGTAACTGTAGTTTGTCTGCGAGCCGGTCACGGCGATAACCAACTGATTGAGAGTCACATAGTCGCCGCCCATAAGAGCCGGCCCCAGTTTCAGTCGACACGCTCGCACGACGATCGCGTTCTCCGTTCTGTTCAGATTCTTGGCGATCGTTGGGATTGAACGTTTCCCCCAGTTTTCCTCAAGATACGCTTCCTGCTCCGGTGTCCACTTATATTTACCGAGAGGAGGTGAGGCGTGTGTCATACGCCTACACCTCCGTTTCTTTCTTAAAAAGCGGATGAGTACCGTCTTGCAATTGCTTCTCCTCGTCAGACATTTGATACCCAAGCCGGCAAAGATATTCGTACACCGCATCCAAATCTTTATTTTTTTGATAATACGGCATTGCTTCGCCCCAGCTCCCGTAGTAATACCCGGCATCTTTACCGTCGCCTGTGTTGCCGTACACGATCAGCGCCATTGCATGACCGGGATCCTTTTCATAGAATGCGCGAAGCAACTCCGGCTGAATGTCGTATGTACGCTTTGGATCTTGACCGATAACCTCTTGCAGTAGATCTTTTTCCAGACGCCCGTGACGGTACATTTCACCGGCAGCTGACCCCACAATCGTTACCAGCGCCCACTCAAAAAGAACGTCTTTATTTTTCAAGCCGGCAGAAAAATTTCTCACAAATGCACATCTCAGCTGCCACATCTCCTCTGTGACCTTTTTTAACTGCCGTCTCCTCTCGTCGGCCGCTTTTTCTTTTTCACTTTTTTGTCGCACCTGCGCCTTCGGCTCGTCCACTTTACAGAGAATATACGCTGTGCCGTATGGGGACAAATAATAGAAATACTCGGCGCTCTTCTTCGGCTTTTTGATGAGAAGCCCCCCCGGCTTCCATTCGTGTATACGACAGTCTTTCTCTCGATTGTACCCACTGGACCAGTGATCCAACCCCTTCGGCAGTGGTTTTGCAAAAGCGCTGACCTCTTTGATGATCTTCGGCGTGTTTTCTTTCTCTGCCTGCTTCTCCATAACCAGTTGAAATCTGCGGTTGAAGTTATCGCTTCCCAACGCATCCAACAATTCTTTGCGATCGGCCGCACTCTTAACTTCGGCGATCTTCATGTACTGCTCCAGCGATGCGCCGCCACGCTCTTGTGATTGATCGAACTTCTTTTTGTCCAGTTTCAACAGACGCAGACGTCGCGATACCGTCGCCTCACTCAACCCCGTTCGCTTAGCCACCGACTGCGCCGTCTCCCCGAGATCAAGCATCATCTGAATACACTCCGCTTGTTCGTACGGTGTGAGATCCGCACGTTGCACGTTTTCCACAAACATCGTAGAAACCTGCTCCTGCTTGGTCATATGTGCCACTACGCACGGGACCTGAGCAAGGCCGGCCGCTTTTGAAGCTTCCATTCTACGGTTGCCGATCACCACATAGTACCGTTCGACTTCTTCGGCCGGTACAACCGTGAGGTTTTGCAACACGCCGCTCTTGCGAATGCTCTCGGTAAGTTCCGTCAGATCACCAAGATTCTTTCGCGGATTGTCCGGGTGATGAATCAGACGATCGATTGGAATGTACATCAAGTTCTTTTCGTGGTTGTCCATTTTCTTTTCCTCCTTGCTTTTCTCGCAAGGATATGCTATACTATCCTTGCGAGATTTCCGTCATAAAGTCTTGCACTGCGAGTCCATACACCGCGCCTTGGTGTATGGGCTCTTCTTATTTTTGGCAAACAATACTTTCCAATATTTGCGACGATGTGCCCGGGTTCAGATACTCCACCACCATCCGGTCAAACTGCTTTCTTTGCTGATCGGTCAACGGATAATTGGATGGGAAGCCGTTTGCGTCACAAAAATCCTCCATCAGTTCGGCAATTAACGGATGCTTCAGATTGGTTGTATAGGGTTTTCCATCACAAATGGTGATCATCCCCTCTTCTGCCGTCGGCGTAGGATCGGTTGCGCACAGCGCCTTGACCATACGCACTTCCACACAGTTTGCGTAGGACAAATAAGCACGCACCGCATTGAAGCTCTCGGAAACGTGTCGTACTTCCCCCGTTTCACGATTCTCTTCGATCACCTCAAAATGCCGTCCCGTCTGCACGCATTTGATGGACGACTTAGTTCCTTTCGTCTGCCATCGAATCTTTCGCTCTTTCATTGTTTCTCCTCTCCACGGCACTGCCGCACAGCCTGTCCCGCCATCGAGCAGGCGATCAGCAGAAATCCCCAAAACACCCGCGCGACACATTGGAAGTTGTCGCCGCCGTTTTCACACGCACCGACCGCGCCGAGCACGAGCACCGCACCCGCCACCGCAACCGCCGTCAGCACCCATCCAATAATCCTTTCCCGCATTATGTACCCTCTCCTCTCGTTACTTAGGCAACACGCCCGTCCTCAAAAATTCCTCAGCGGGTGCCCGCGGGATCACAAACAACCAACCACCGGACGGCAACCGACTTGCAAACCCCAGCGGGAAACTGCCCGCTCGCATCGCGTTTCGAATCACCTCCGGATTTTTTCCCACGCGACGAGCAAACTCCGCAGGACTCATATTTTCTTCCCGAATCATCCTTGGCACATTCTCTCACTCCTTCAAATTCCGCATCCAATACTCCGCGCGTTCCGGCGCAAGCCCCGCCACACGGTTCTTCACCACACGGGCAAGCAATGCCCGCCCATAGATCACGTCGTTGTTAGTGACCGACAGCATATCGGTCGCCAGCACATTCTCACCTTCCTCGGCCTCACCGCACAGCAGCAATACCAGATCGGCGACATACGTCGGTACCACCATGTAATCGCCTCCCATGATCTCGCGCGCCTGCTCACGGGTAAACTCGCCGTCCGCGCACTCCATCAGCACCGGCTCTCTGTTCGGCCGCAGTTCAATCAAAAAAGCCATGGTCACACCTCCTCTTCCACGGGCATGCCGCACCACTCTACGGCAAGCAGATTGATCCCTTCAATGTTTTCGCGCTCGCATAGGTCTCTCAAATACGCCTGCATATCGGCCAGCTGCTTCTGAAGCAGTTCTGCCGGACACGTCACCTTGAAGCTCGCCGTCCCCTGCAGTTGGTCCTCGACCACCTTCGCCAACCGCTCACACCGTAATTTGACCTGCAGGTACTCTGCCGCGAAGCGGATGCGGTAGTCACTGCTGGTCATCAACACAGCGGTATCCGAAAGATCGTACGCTCGCCGTAGTTCCTTGACTTTTCCTACGCGGCAGTTTTCAAACACACCGTCATCCACCTGCCCCATCAAGCGGCGTTCGCACGCTTCAGCAGATTCCCCCGTAATGATCACCAACGAATACTCGTTGGTACCCGTAACGTCAGCGTTCAGCACCGCGACTTTACAAGTCGCCCATTCTTCGCGCGAAAACGTGATTTCGTGCGATGCCGAAAAACTCTCCCTCTGTCGATGTCCCTCGGCACCATACACTCTCCATGCTCTTGTAACGTTCATTTCTTTACTCCTTCCTCCGAGCAGCCTTCACGTCTGCTCTTTTTTCTCAGGCAGTTCGCGTTTCTGAACTTTGCTCGCAAAAAAAATACATCGGTATTTCCGGCTCGGGAATTTCCAAGATCTCACATGCACGTTTGATTTCTCGCGCGCCGAAATCGAGTTTATTATTCAACCGTTGATTGATCGACACACGACCAAGCTGCATCCGCTGTGCAAATGCATCCTGCGTACCACACTTTTCCTTGATCCTGCCCAGAAGTTTTTCATAATTGAAAGCCATTTTTGCACCTCCGTTCGCGTTTCTGAACTCATATTACCACACCGTTTTTTTGTTGTCAACCCCTAAAATTCACTTTTGTGAACTTTTTGTGCGTTTTTTTAAATTTTTTGTTGCGTTTTCTGAACATTTATGTTATTATCTATTTACACACTAAAGGAGGTATGTATATGCCAACTATTGCAGAACGTATTCGCGAAGGCCTGGCGTTACGCGGTATGCGACAAATTGACCTCGTTGAACAAACCGGAATCGGCAAATCTTCTGTCAGCACCTATCTCTCCGGCGAGTACGAGCCTAAACAGAAAAACATTTACAAAATAGCAAAAGCCCTCAACGTATCAGAAGCATGGCTTATGGGTTACGATGTCCCCGTGGAACGCGAAACTCCCCTCCCCTCGAACATTCTTCCCCTACCCAAAACGCGCAAGGTGCCGCTGCTCGGCACGATTGCCTGCGGCGAGCCGATTCTGGCAACCGAGAATATTGCCGCATACCTCGACGTCGCGGAGGAGATCCACTGCGACTTTGCCCTGCGTTGCAAAGGCGACAGTATGATGGATGCTCGCATCCTCGACGGCGATGTCGTATATATCCGACACCAGCCCGACGTGGAAAACGGCGAGATCGCCGCCGTGCTGATCGACGGCATGGAGACCGAAGCCACGCTGAAGCGCGTGTACAAATCCGAAGGGCAGCTGATGCTCACCCCCGCAAACCCCGCCTACGCCCCCCGCGTATTCATCGGCGAGGACATCGCGCGCGTCCGCATCCTCGGTAAAGCCGTCGCGTTTGCGAGTTTGGTGAGGTGAGCGGATTTGGATGGAATCCCCACCTTGCTGCTTGTTTGTGTTTTTTCTTTTGTCGCATACTGGATGTGTGCGTTTGTTTTCCGCGTTTTGATGTATATTATCTCGTTCTTTCAAAATCTACATCGTCGCTACAAAGACAAAAGGTTATCAAAGTACAAGCAACTCCTCTCTCCTCAAATGGAAAAGCAGTTTCTTGAATTTCACGGAAAGCGATTAGAAGAAAAGGTGGAAAGCGTGTTATCCGAAGAACGCGTTCGCCTTCAAAACGAACTTCACACAGAAGCTGAACACTATGCCAAACAAGTGGCGCACAAAGAACATGAGAAACTATGGAATCAAATCTACGCCCAAATGAGATTTCAGCAAACACAATGTTATCAAAAAATTGAATTTCAAATTGCTAAAAATGAAACAGAAAAAGAACAGTTCAAAGAGCATCTAAAAACTGTCTTTTTAGATCGTTATCGACAAGGGTTTGAAAATCAAGTTCAATCTTACCCGTGGTTAGCACAACAGTACGCCGATTTTCTGTTTCTCTACGACGAAAGAACCGCCAAAGAATTAGAACACAAATCCCGTCCTGCACTCCGCGCTGCCGAAGAGGTGCGACGAATCGCCTCCGAAAAGCGCGACCTGCAAAAGCAATTAAAATCCGCACAATACCAATTGAATTATTACGAAGCGCTTTTTCCTTGGCTGGAAGATTTCAAAGAGTTAGACCCGCACGAAGGCGCTGCCCTCGTTACGGGTGCCGAAGACTCCGACGAATACGTTTCGTACCATGAATGGCTTTCCCCCGAAGAATATCAAGAACTTCCCGATGTCGAAAAATTTCAATTGGCATTAGACCGCTACATTCACAAGCACAAAACCAACTGGCAAGCAGGAATAGAATACGAGCGATACGTTGGCTACAGCTTTGAGCAAATGGGCTACACGGTGCAATATACTGGTGCACTGGAAAAACTGGAAGACATGGGGCGCGATTTGATCGCTCAAAAGAAAGGCGGCACCTATATCATCCAGTGCAAGCGTTGGGCGGTCGAAAAAACGATTCACGAAAAACACGTCTTCCAGTTGTTCGGGTCTTACGTTCACTACCAGATAGAAACCGACGAGCGCAACATCCACTGCGCCTTATACACTACCGCCCCGCTCTCCGACACCGCACAAAAGGCGGCCGATATGTTAGACGTTACCGTCAGCATGTTCCCGATGAAAGAATATCCTCTTGTCAAATGTCATATTGCTGACAACGGCGAGAAAATTTACCACCTGCCGTTTGACTTGCAATATGACCGCATTCGCAATCGACAAAACGGGCGATTGATTTATGTGGACACCGTAAAAGAAGCAGAGGACCTTGGATATCGGCGTGCATATCGCTGGCGCGGTGGACACGCTTCTCAATAAAACACAACAAAGGAGATACCCTTATGGACTTTCTCTCCCCCGCTCACCGTGCCGCATACGAAGCGGCGATCGCCGAACTGCCGGAGGATCCCGCTCTGCAGAACGCGTTGCACGCGCGCCTTACCGACGGCATACAGCAGATCGATGACCTCACCGACTATATGGGCGGCGATTCTCCCGCGTCTACCATCGCACTCGCCTTTTACCTCGATGCACTGACGATGGAATACACCGCCACCGGCAACGTCGCTCTACAGCCCCTCATCACCCGGTATGACCGCGCCGTCCGCGCGGCAGGCGTCGTCGGCGAGGAAGAATACGAACACTATATGGACACTGTCTGCATGTGGTACGACCGCCACACCGAACGCCAATAAAAAAACAAAAATCCCGCCCTGTTGCAGCAGGACGGGACCGACGCAAAACACCCACAAATCGCCAAAGGCATTCTGCGCTCACATTATACTACCGTCCGCGTCGAATGTCAATCACAGGAGGTATATTATGAGCAAATACGGAACAGGTAGTGTTCGCACTTTGCCGAGCGGCAAGGTGCAACTCACCGTGTTAGAAGAAGCGGCAGGCGGGAAGAAATACCGTAAAAGCTTTACAGGAAATTCCGAAAGCGAGTGCCGCCGTGCCTATAAGCAATGGCTTGCCCGCTCACCCGAAGAGTCCGCCCCTGTAAAAGAAACGCTCACACACGCGATCGACCGTTGGCTGGAGGCATACAAGGAAGGCCAAGTGTCGTGCGGCAGTATGAAAAACTATAAACTCTATTCCAAGAAGATCAAAGAGGCACTCGGTGCACGTCTTGTCACAAGCGTACGGGAATACGATCTGCAAACCTTTCTCTCCTCCAAGAGCGGCGAAAGTCAATCGGCCCTGGGGTACTATCGCATTATTTTGAAGAACACCTTCAATATGTTGCGAAAAGAGCGCGTTGTTTCTGTGTCCCCTGCCGAAGATCTTACTTGCCCCTCGTTTGAAATACCTGAGCCCGAATTCTACAGCCGTGACGACATCAACACCATCATTCGCTTCGCTCGCGAGGACGAGAGCTTTGGCACGGCCATATTGATAATGCTGTACACCGGCATTCGCCCCGGTGAAATGTGCGCCCTCACATGGGAGGATATTGATCTTGACGCACAGGTTATCACGATCAACAAGGGCGTGGGGCGCGTAGAGGGCGGCTACGGCATACGCCCCACAAAAACCAAGAAGGTGCGCCACATAGCCATATCCGACGATCTGCTGCCAACCCTCACCGCGCGCGCGGATGAAGGGTGGGTTGTCAAGAATCGTTATCGTTCCTATATGGCTCCCAAATCCTTTGAACACGCTTACTACAAATTCTTCGACCGCTTGAACGCCACTCGCTCCAAGCCGATCACAGTGTTGTCGCCGCACAAATGCCGCCACTCATTCGCTACCCATCTGTTGTCCGGCGGCGCAAACATTCGAGCAGTACAAGGTTTTCTTGGCCACAGTAGTGTGACCACTACACAGCGATATACACATGCAGATATCGCGGAACAGCGGGTCACGATCAACAAACTTTCGTATTAAATCGTCCGCAAAAATGTCATTCAAGAGAAGGTAAAAGCAGCAAAGATTACGCACGAATTACGCACGATGCCCCTCAGCCACGGTATACAGCCACTTTTGTGCAGACTGTAAATCTGTTGTCTCTGACTTCGGTGGTTCGAATCCACCCTCTCCCACCAAA
>CAZESL010000003.1:0-52255 GCA_964515215.1 uncultured Eubacteriales bacterium | reverse complement strand
AACCGAAGCCAGCGCACAAAAAACGCAAACTCCGATAGTCGCCAAACTATATCAATACGAAGAACATTACATTCATTCACATAGATGGAATTTGCATTTTTATCAAATTCACTATGTGAATGAAAAAGGGTATAATACCCCCTATGAATAAATAATGTTCTTCTTTTCAATTTTCGGATTAATATAATTTGGCTTACATAGTATATCACATTTCCCCTTATTTTACAAGTAGTTTTACCAAAATCACGATAGTTTCACAAATTGTTTGGAAAATTTAATGGCAACCCGATCTTCTCGGATTGCCATTAAAAGTCTGTTAGATTTTAAATATGTATTTACTGCTTTTAGTGGTAATGGTGATGTATTCCTCAGTTTTCTCTATTTCGCCGTATCCCGTTGTCAGCCGAAAATCCTTGTTGTCGGTCAACATTATAAATCGTTTACCAATGTTTTTGTGCTGACTTTCGCCTATGTATAGCTTTCCTTTACAGCCTACGAATTTACACCGCCAATCCCACTCGTTAATGTTTCTGTCGTCAAGCTGCTCTACCGAAACGAGCGTAGCATTTTCAATGGTTTTAATTATCTTTGCCATACGCCCACCTCATTCCTCGTACATCTGACATTCACGGACAAGGCTTCGTATCTGCTCGTCGCTCATATCGGGATAACGCTCTTTGTACTGCTCGTAGAGCGTGTTTTGGCTCGTGCTGTCGGAACGGTCTATGGTGTCGCAGTAGGCTTGCAGAGTGCCATTTAACGCCATCACAGCATATTCTGACGGCTTTTCCACCTTGAGGGCGTTCAGTTTTCCTTGTGCCTTGATACCGATGCTCAAATCGGCTTCTATGCCTTTACACAGCAAAGCAACCGTCGTGCCGTCCGAAAACAGCAATTCTACCGTTCCATCGTCCCAATTATACTTGCATTTGATAGTGTTCATTTTCATTCCTCGCAATACTTGTTATTTTTCGTAAGCAATGTATCGCACGGATTGATTCAGCCCACAGTATCTTTAATTGAGGGAAACCCCGGGTTCCCATTTTGTACTTCAACACTCGCAAGTGCACTGCAACCGTAAAATGCCCTGTATCCGATACTCGTCACACTCGCAGGAATGGTTACCGCAGTAAGCGAATCGCAACCATAAAACGCGCCCTCGCCGATACTCGTCACACTGCCGTCGGTGGGAATCACACCGGTATTGCAACCGAGGATCAAGGTCTTGCTCGCGGTTTCGATCAGGCAATTCCCCGCACTGTGATACACCGGGTTCCCACTCTGCACTTCAATACTTGCAAGTGCGCCGCACCCCCTAAACGCGTCATCTCCGATGCTCGTCACGCTCGCGGGAATGATCACCGTAGCAAGTGAATCACAGCCTTCAAACGCCCAACTTCCGATACTTATCACACCTTCGGGAATGGTCACCGAGACGAGGGAGGTGCAATCCTCAAATGCTCCCCATCCGATACTTGTCACGCCCGCGGGAATAACCACCGCGGTGAGCACATCGCAGGAGTAAAACGCTCTCGATTCGATGCTCGTCACGCTCGCGGGAATGGTCACCGTGGTAAGCGAGTTGCAACCCCAGAATGCACTATCTCCAATGCTCGTCACACCTTCAGGAATGGTTGCTGAGGTACGTGCAGTGCGGAATGAGAACGCATAGCTACCGATATGTTTCACGCTACCGTCGGCAGGGATCACACCGGTATTGCAACCGGCTAACAACGTTTTACTGGCCGTTTCAATTAAGCAATTTCCCGCACTGTGATACCTTGCATTTCCGCTGCGCACTTCCATCGTTTCAAGCGAAGGGCAAAAAGCGAAAACCTTCTCTCCGATGTTTGTCACGCTCACGGGAATGGTTACCGCGGTGAGCGCGTAACAGGAGTAAAACGCCTCATCCCCAATGCTCGTCACTCCTTCGGGGATGGTCACTGCGGTAAGTGCATCGCATTCACAAAATGCCCTGTATCCGATACTCGTTACGCTCATGGGAATGCTCACCGCCGTAAGTGACTCGCAATACGAAAACACATAGTCTTCAATACTCACCACCCCGTTGGGGATCGTCACCGAGGTAAGGTTACTGCATTCATAAAACGCACGCGGTGCAATCGTCTTCGTACCTGCTTTCACGGTATAATCACCGCTGAGCGTGTATTCAGCCTCGATCAAATGGTTGCCGATATACAGAACACCGTTCTGCCAATTGGCAGGATCGTTATAATAACCGGTATTGTAAAAAGCCCACCATCCGATACTCGTCACACTGTCGGGGATGATTATGGTCGTCAGTGCTCTACAATTTTCAAACGCACTATCTCCGATACTCGTTACCCCCTCGGGGATGGTTACTGCCGTAAGCGCAGGACAATAGTCAAAGGCACTATCTCCAATGCTCTTCACACTCGCAGGAATCGTCACCGCCGCAAGCGATACGCAACTCGCAAACGCGCTATCTCCGATACTTTCCACTCCCTCGGGGATGGTCACTGCCGTGAGTGACGTACACATTCTAAATGCATCGTCTCCAATACTGATCAAACTCGCGGGAAGGGTCACCGATATGAGGTCACCACAGTAGAAAAAGGCAGACGCTGCAACGGTTTTTGTCCCTTCCTTTACAATATAGTCACCGGATATGTAATTAGCCTTGATCAAATGCTTGCCGATATACAGAACGTCACCTTCCCAATTGGCGGTGTCGTTATAAAATCCCGTATTGCTAAATGCCCAGTGTCCAATGCTTGTCACACTGTCAGAGATCGTTATTGCGGTGAGTGCCGTACAACCCGCAAATGCCGAATCTCCAATGCTCGTTACGCTATTGGGAATCACTATCGCGGCAAGTGCGGCACACCCCTCAAATGCCGAATCTCCAATGCTCGTGACACTGCCGTCATTAGGAATCACACTGGTCCGGCAACCGAAAACCACTTGTCGGTTTGCTGTATCAACAACGCAATTGCCGGCACTATGATACACCGGGTTGCCCTCCTCCACAACGATGGAAGAAAGTGCGGTACAGCCGGAAAACACCGTGCCGTCTATTTCCGTCAAATTTTTCCCGATGGTTATCGCTGTTAGAGAAGTACAACCATAAAATGCCTCGTTACCGATGCTCGTCACACTGTCGGGGATCACGATCGCAGTAAGTGCCGTACAGCCATAAAAAGCATCCCCACCAATGCTCGTCACACTGCCATCGGTAGGAATCACGCTGGTTTGGCAGCCAAGCACCAATTCGCGGGATCTTGTATGGATGAGGCAATTGCCGGCACTGTGATACACCGTGTTACCTTCCTTCACCACGATGGAAGTCAACGCGGCACACCCGGCAAACACCTCGCTATAGATATCCCTTACACCGCTCCCGATGGTTACGGTGGTAAGCGAAGTACAGTTTTCAAAAGCGGACCACTCGATAATTTGTACACCATCGGGAATCGTCACCGACGTGAGCGAAGCACAGCCTCTGAATGTCGAACTCTCGAGGCTTGTTAAACCGCCGGGCAGAGTCACTGTCGCGAGCGTGGTGCAATCTTGAAACGCTTGTTGTCCGATACTCGTCACGCTTTCAGGAATGCCGATCGCCGTGAGTGAAGAGCAACCGTAAAATGCATGGCTTCCGATGCTCTCCACGCCCTCGGAAATGGTCACGGAAGTAAGCGAGCCACAATTGCTAAACGCAGAAGTCCCAATACTTGTCACGCTATCCGGAATAGTCACCGAGGTGAGCGAGTCACACCAAGGAGAAAATGCTTCTCCTGCAATCGTCTTTGTACCATCCTTTATGTCATAATGACCGCTGATCGTGCTTTTAACATCAATCAAATGGTTGCCGATATACAGCACGCCGTTCTCCCAGTTGGTGGGATCGTTACAATAGGCAGTTCCCCCAAACGCTTCGCCTATGCTTGTCACACTGTCGGGAATCGTGATCGAAGCCAGCGCGGTGCAATCACGGAATGCATAATAACCTATGTTCGTCACACTATCGGGAACCGTGATAGCCGTGAGCGCGGTACAACCTCTAAATGCCGAAGCGCCGATATCGGTCACGCTATTGGGAATATCAATTGTCGTAAGCGCCGTGCAACCTTCAAACACCGAAGTGCCGATATCGGTCACGCTGTTGGGAATGGTGACTGTCACCAGTGACGTACAACCGTAAAACGTCCGTGCCCCCATGTCTGTCACCGTCTCGGGGATAGTGACCGCCGTGATAGCAGTACACCCTTCAAACGCTTTGTAACTAAGATATTTCACTTCCCATCCGCCCAGTGTAGACGGAATTACGATATCGCCGCTGATAGCGGGATCCACACCGGTGATACTTAACTCGCCGCTTTCCACATAATACTCGTAGTATCCCTCAGAACCGGACGAGCCCCATCCTCCACCGGCCGTTACGAATGACAGCGGTAAGGCTGTCAACAACAGTGCCGTCGACAGTAAAAATGATAACACCCGTTTCATAAAAAATCCTCCCAAAACTATTTTTCCACATTATACTCAATATTTTGAGTATTGTCAAGAGATTAAGTATGGTACACTAACATCGGTGATAATAATGATCTCGTACAAGCCGTTTTATGAAACGCTGTTCAAAAAGGGAATCACGGAATATCAACTCATCTTCAAGCAAGGCTTCTCCGCCAACACGATCCACCGCATGAAAAAAGGCGAAGCCATCAGCACCAAAACGTTGGATGCTTTATGCTACGCCTTAGATTGCGAAGTCAGCGATATTTTGGAATTTGTAAAAGAATAACGCACTCGACCTTGGTCGGGTGCGTTATCTGTTTGTGTAGGTTTACCGCGCGTCACGGATAGCCCCTCGCTCCACCGCTCTTTGGGCATTCACACGATGAAACGCAGGCTTTAGATAGTTTCTATCTAAAGCCTGCATCTCACCGTGCAAAGGTGGAGAAGGGTGTCCGATGGCGGTGCGTACTTTTGCAGGGGTGCACGTGACCCGACCGTGCGGGTAGGGGCGGCAATCTGCCGCCCGCGGAAAATGCGCGAATTGGGGCGGTACGCACCATGCCCGTGCGAACAGTTTTTGCACACAACACGACCTGTACGGTAGGGGCGCGCATTGCGCGTCCGCGAAAATGTGCGCAAATTGGAACGGACAGGCGGGGACGCCTGTCCCTACAATGCCCACCGTAGGTGCGTGTTCGGTCGTATAACGGGACGTCGAAGGCGCCGTCCCCTACCGTCGGCATCCGATGCCGTATTGGTGTCCAACGGACACCACATCGTTTTTCGCGCAGCGAAAACATCATTTGACCGCGTGCGAACAACATCGTTTTCGAAGAAATACCCTCGCCCCTACCGTGTCCTCACGTATCGTCACTTTTCGCTTCGCTCATATAAATGGCTTCCACCTCGCCCTTCTTGCGCACGATGGTGAAAAGGCACATCACGAGACAGACCACACCGCACACGGACATGACCACGCGGTAATCCAGATATTCACCAAGCAAGCCCACTCCGAGTGACAACACCGCCTCAAACGCTAAAAACACCATCGATTGAAAGGCATTGATACGGGCGCGCATTTCATCGGGAATGTACTTTTGGACAGCGGCGTAGCGCAACGTGCCGCTTTGGATCCCCAAGAATCCGCAGAACGCACGGTTGATGAGCATCAGCGGATACGGCAGCCACAGCAGAATGGCGTCCATGGAATCGTACGTAAGGTAGACGAACAGCGCGTGTTTGTATTTCCGCTCACGCGGGATCTCTTTTTTGTAAATAAAGATACCGCCGAGGGTACGCCCGATAAATTCCGCCACCGCAAAAAAACTGTACATCGCCACCGAAAAACCGGGAGCCGAGGAGAAAAAGGCGACCCATATCGGCTCGTATCCCGCAAACATACCGTTGGTAGTGCCGGAATACACCGTCATGGCGAGCAACCCTTTTTCACGCTTCAAATACTCCATCGCTTCGCGGATATCGCCCCACCACTGTTTAAACGACAGCTTGGTACCCGCCCGTACCTCTTCTTTTATACGGACGCGGCTTTCGGTAAAACTTGTCACAAGGCAAAACACACCTTGTATCATCAAGATATTCGCCACACCGATGGTTTTATACAAAAATGCCGATACGGGCATCATTACCATCATCAGGACAGGGTACAGCATCGACGAGACGGTGTATCCTCTCTCTTCCGCGCCTGCGGGGATCACCTTGGGAAAAATGGCGTTATAGGAAAGTTGATCCACACTGCCGAGCGAGGAGATCAGCAGGGAAAAGAGCAGGTAGTACACGTATTGAAAATCGTGTTGCTTTAAGTACCATCCCGCAAGCAGATATACCACGGCGCAAACGGCGTCACACCCGACCAAAAACGGTTTACGGGGAAAGCGGTCCATCAGCGGTGAGAGTACCAGCGGAATGATAAATCCCGGTATCACCCGCAGCGCCACCACCAGTGCCGCGGCAAGGGTGGATGCAGTCTCATCGTACACCAAAAAGGAGAGCGCAAACCCGCCCGCAATATTGCCGAGCGCACCGAAAGCGGTTGCCAGTGTCAACACGGTGAAATCCCGTGTCCACAGCCGCGGCCGTTTTTCTTTTTCCATACTCATCACCTCATAAAAAACAGAACTGCCTTGCGGCAGTTCTGTTTTTAAGACATATTAACCAACCAGACCACTGCGCTCGATGCCGCCGATGATCCAACGCTGCGCTACCACATAGATGAGGATAAGCGGCGTAATGGCCATCAACACACCCGTGTGCAAATACATCGCGGCCGAGAAGGCACCGCCCGTAAGGCCCGAAGTTGCACTGCTCATGGTAAAGATGGTGTTCGCCAACACCTTGAAATTCGAGAAGAAGATGCCCGAATAGAAGGTGTCCGTCCACTGCCAGGAAAATGCGAACATAAAGATGGTGATCATCATCGGAATCGCCATCGGCAGAATGATGCGGAAGAAGGTGGCAAAGGTGCCGTAGCCGTCAATGGAGGCGGCTTCTTCCAATTCTTCGGGAACGCCCTTGTAGAACTGGCGCATAATGAAGATATACAAGCCGTTCTTAAAGCCGTAGCCCGTGATGGACAGAATGATGATCGGCCAGAGTGTGTTCATCAAACTCGGGCCTTGCTCACCTGTAAGTAATCCGTACAGTCCGAAGATATCGAAGAAACGGAACTTCAGGTACAGCGGGATCAGGATGACCTGGTTCGGAATAAGGATCGACAGAATGACCATACCCATCACCAAGTTCGCCCAACGGGACTTCAACTTCGCGAGACCGAAGCCCGTGAAGGAGCAGATCGCCGTTTGCAACGTCGCCGCCAAGAGGGCGATCAGGAACGTGTTGCCGAGCGCCTTCAGGAAGGAAGACTCTCGGAACACGACGATGATGTTCTCCAGCGTCGGATGACGGGGAATAAAGGTCACCGTACGGTCGTACATATCCTGCTCACTCATCAGCGAGGCGCTGAGTTTGGTGAACAGCGGATACACGATGATAAACGCGATCTCGATCAACAGAAGGTAGATAAAGATCTTACCGAGCAAACTACCAACGTTGCTCACGTTGAAACGCTCACGGAAAGGCGTGCGCGTCTTTTTGAATTTGCGTTCTTCAGCCTTTTTCGCCTTTGGCGCCTTGGCTTCTTTTACCAATTCACTCATGCTCGCCCCTCCTTAATCACGTTGTTGATAGTAGATGAAACTACTGATAATGGAAACGATGATCGCGATGAGAATGACCACGACCAAGAAGTAGAACCACGCCATCGCGGCACCAACGCCCATCGCGTTGGACTTAAAGCTCTGCTCCTGAATCAACTGCATGATCGCGTTATCGCTCTTGGTGAACGAGTCCACAACGGTGTAGAACACGTTGACCAGAATGTACGGGCTGATCATCGGGAAGGTAACCAGCCAGAAGGTCTCCCACCCGGAAGCGCCGTCGATATCGGACGCTTCATAGATGGACGGGGAGATGGATTGCAGACCCGCAAGGAACAGCAGCATCTGAACACCCGAGTTGTTCACGATGTCGAAAATGCTTCCGACCGCTTCCACCACGTACTTCGAAATGGCGGGCGACAAACTCATGTTCATCATGTATTCCTGAAGGTCAAGCGAATCGAACAGACCGTTCGCGATGGTGCCGCTGGCGGCAGTGCTGTCACCCAGCGAGGACCACGCATTGTCGGCGATCACGTTGGTCATATCCGCCTTGGTCATAAAACCGGTGGCGAGAATAACGGGAACGAAGAAGATCGCACGGAACACAGTGCGGCCCTTGATGTCGCGGTTAAGCAGCACGGCGACAAACAGGCTGTAGAAGGTGATCATCAGCACGTCGGGGATCATGCCGCCGACGGAGGAGATGATGTTACCGGGGTAGTCTACGTCCTGCAATGCAGTAACGTAGTTTGCAAAACCGACGAACTCCTTAGTGAAGCCGTCCTTACCCTTCATCGTCAATTCACAGAAACTGTAAATGAGCGAATCCAGATAGATGCCGGCAAACAGACAGACGAAGCCGAGAATGAAGGGAATCAAAAACACCCAATAGGCTTTCTGCTGTCTCGCTTCGAGCGAGGAACGCCGACGTGCTTTTTGTTTTAAATTTTTTACGGCAGTACTCATAATTCCAACCTCTACTTCTCAAATTCTAAATGTGACAGCGATCAAAGAACCGTGAAGTCCTGAGCCGCAATTGTTTTGCCTTCCACCGTCACATCTGTACGGTTGTAATTGACTGCGATCTTCGTGCCGTCACTGTAGGTGGTGACGTACACGTTGTCCGCATACTCGCCGTGATCCGTGATCTCTTTATCCTGCAAGTTTTTGAACACCGCATTGAACTTGTTGTACAGCGCGGTCACGTCGTCTTTCCAGGTATCGAAATCGATGGTGAAGTAATTGGAATACACCGTTTCCTTCAACTCGCGCGTATTCTGCGCACTGAGCGTGAAGTGGAGGTTTGCACCGTATTCCGCACTCTTCAGAATGGAGTTGGTCCAGTTATCCGCCAAGTTCAGCGCGGTACCCGCATACTGAACGTGACCGTGCAGAACGATCTGCATAAACGGTACCGAGCGATCTGCCAGCAGGGTGTTACTACCCGACATCGGCATATCTACGATCTCGTCGGCATAACTCCAAGTGTACGCATTACCGCCTTCCACCATGATACGGTCGTTACCGCCTTCCACTGCATACTTCTGTACGTTGGAAGTGATGATATCGAGCGCCTCTTGACGGTTCTTACCCTTGTTGCCCTTCGCAAAGTCGGAGTACAGCATACTACCGACCGTGCCCAAGCTGACAGAGCCGGTATCGTACTTGTTGTACTTACCGAAGAAGGACTTGAAGTAACTACCCACCGAGGAGGGCGAAACAGCGAAGTAATTCTTGTCGATCTCCATGACGTTATCCAACTCGTTACGCGGAGTCAGCGTGATGGAGGTACGGTCGGTCATCTTCGGACCGTTGCTCTGCAAGGAATAGCCGTCAAACGTACCGTCGCGACGCACCACGCAGAAGTCTACTTCAGGATACAGGGCGTAACTGCCCGCCTGCATAAAGGAGACCAGTTTCGAGAAACCGGACTTACCGCCGAGTTTCTTTTCGATCTTCAACGTGGAGGGCACGGAGTAGTTCAAGCCGCCGTTCATCCAACCGCGGTAGCGGAGAGACACGTTGCCAACACCCGCACCCGCCAGTTCGGTGATCATCGCTTCGGCGTCTTCGAAGGTGGTCATCGGAATCTTCTTATCGTAGATGATACCCATCATGGACGCCTTCTTGTCGATCAGACCGAGCGTCTCGAGCAGAAGGGGCATATTACCGTTCCCCGTGTTCACACCGTCCACCAAACGGCCGTTCTTCACGAGATACTCACGGTAAGCGGTTGCCATATCCACGTAATCGGTATCCGCACCGTACAGCAAAATGTACCGCAGAGCAAAACCGCCTGTGTAGAAGTTCTCGTTAAAGTAGGTAAACTCACCGTTTTGTTTGGTGCCGTCGGTGTAGTTGATGGTCTGCACCGTTCCGTAGATAAAGGTAGCAAACGCCGTTTCAAACGGAGAAGACATGTTACCCGTTTCGCTCTGCACCGTTGCCATCGCGTCGCCCTTTTCGATAACGGCGATATAACCACGGTTATTCGCCTTCACACCGAAGACAGGCATGTACGCCGACTGGGAGAGGTTATTGTAGGTCTTGGTAGTGGTCAGCGAATAGTCATCGCCGTACACCACTTTGGACAGGGAGGCCGCATTCTTAAGCCCTTGGCTGTTGAATTCGATCACCACACCGCTGCCGTCGGGAACAAAGGTGAAACCCTGATCGCTGTATTTACCGCAACCGAAATAGCGAAGCGGCGAGATCTTGGTCAAGGTGAAGTGATCGTCGTCGTACTTGATATTGTCGGTGGGGATGTTGACCTTCAGCTGACCGTCTTCCAGCGTGATGTCCATGTAGAACTCGAAGCACGCGAAGAAGTTTTCCGGCGGCTCGTAGCCCGAAAGTTGCAAGTCATTGTCAAAGTCCGCCTGCGTATACAGACCCGTCATACGGATGTAATCCGAAAGGATCAACTTATCACGGTTGTACAGGTTGCTGGTGCGCAGAATGTAGAAGTCATGATCCTTGATGCCGGGGAATTCCATCGAAATGCTCTGCTTCAAGGAGGTAGACAGATCATCGTAAGAGTAGACCTTACCGCGGTTGTAGAACGCGATCAGTTTGGTGTACGCCTCTTGGGCCGCCTCGTTACCGGCATCCGCTTTTTCCTTCAGCGGATCCAGAACCTTGGCATTGAAGTTTTCCACTTCCGCCGCATAGGGCAACAACGTATCCAGTTCCTTCGAACCGATCTGGAAATTCATGCGCACGCCGCCGTCGATCTTTTCTGCCCAATACTGGATGTTGTCGATCGAGTCGGGATCGTCGGGGTCGGCATAGGTGGTCTTATTGACCGCATCGTCATAGGAATAGAGCGTCTTCTTGTTCGCGGAAATGTCGTAGTATTCCAACTCAATGACCGATGCCAACTGACTCTTGGTGGTCACGCTGGGCACCAGCACACGGTTGTAATCGTACGGGTTCGAGAAGAAGTAGTCACCCGTTTCGGAGTTGTAGATGGCGAATTCCGCCAACTCCTCGTCCACGTACAGGGTGAGCGGGCCTTCGGTGTGGTACACCGTCATGGCACTCACGCGCTGTTGTTCGGAAGTGAACTTGCCGCGCTTGGCTTTCTTCCAATCCAAACGTTCTTCGTAGGTCAAATTCGGCAGATTGGCGATCTCCGCACTGGACACGGCGGTGATCTCCATAACGTAGAGAGTCTCACCCACCAAGTCACTGCGGTCCACGATCGTCACGTTACCCGCTTCATCCTTCACTTCCTGCACAGTCAGATCGTAGGGAACGATCTTCATGCTGGAGGTGATCTCCGCCGCCGCAGACAGTGCGACCATCTTGCCGTCGTCGTACATAAACACGCCGAGGAAGTCATCGCCGATACGTTCCACCGTGAAATCCGTCTTCCACAGACCGATGGAGTACACCGTCACCGCACGGCCTTCGGCGGCCTTTTCCGCCGCCTGTAACATCTTCAAGTTTTCTTCTACTTCGGGATCAACGTAGATAAAACCGACCTCGTGGGAGAATTCTGCGGTTTCCACCACTTCTTCGCCCTCGGTACCCTCTTCGGTACCCTCGACCTGACCGGTCGTATCTTCCGCTTCATCACCGAAGACGAACGCGCCGCTGAAGGTGGTCAGAACAAACATTGCCACGAGCAGCAGTGAAATCAAACGAATCTTTTTCATTGTTCTGTCCCCTCCTTACAGCCGATAGGCAATTTCTTGGAAAATGGTTTCGATAAAGCCCCACAGTTTTCCGGTCAGCGAGAACAAGAGCAGCACCAGGAACATGATAGCCGCCATACCGAGAACCGAGAGAATAACCGTGAGCAAGTTCTTACTGAAGGTGTAATCCTGCACCACCATCGAACCGAACACCACCAAGAGACCCATCCACAGGTACGCCAAGGACTGGAAGAAGGTGAGGAACGGTTGCTCGTCAAGCGAGAAGATATGACTGAGTAAGGTGGAGGGAACCAACAGTACGAACAGCGGGATCAGACCGTAGCAAAGGGCAATGAAGATATCCTTCATGCTACCTTCGCCGCCCATCAGGGTGGTGAAACACCAACTGGCAACCACCCACAGGACCACGGGGATCAACACGTTACAGGCCTGCTGCACCAAACTGACCTCTTCGATGGTCACGTTGTTGAACAGGTAGGCCGTGCCGGTCGCCTGGAAGATAAACGCCAGAACCGCCAAGCCGAGGAACACAAACGCCGCGCGCATACTGCCGCGTTTTTCACGTTTGATCTCCCAGAAGCCGTTGATGGGATGGAACACCGCACGCCAACCGTAACAGAGTTCTTCCACAAAGGTGGTCTTAGTGCCCGTAATATGTAACTTGGCATTCACCTTGTTGATCGCACGGAAGGCGAAGTACAACGCAACACAGATCACGACCGGTACCGCCAATACCAGCAACAGGTTGTCACGCACGTATAGCGAGCGGTACTCCTTGAACGCCTTGGAATACCCTTCGGTATCGCGGGCGAGTTTGTAATACTCCATCGCCTGCTGATACAGTTCCTTCGCCTCGGCGGATTCCGCCTGTGCGGCACTGCGCAGATAACTCTTCGCAAGACCGATATACGCAAGGTCGAAGTTGGAGTTCAGTTTCTGGACATACTTCCACGCTGCTTCCGCCTTTTCGTACTCACGAGCGGCATCCGCATTCAGCGCGATCTCGATCTGCGCCGCGTAGTCGGTCTGCTTAAAGCGGGTGATGCAACCCGTCGTCTTATCCATAACGAGCAGGTCGGTACCCTGATAGACCGCCGCGGTGATCAGCGTAAACACACCGAGCTGAGAACCGGAACCGCCGAACGCATACAGCAAGTTACCCTCGCTGTCGTAAGTAAACAGTTTATTGGTCTTATCGTCCACCAACGTGTAGATGCCGGTATCGCCCTTGATCGCCACATCGACGATGGACGAGACGTCATCGACATATTCGGTAACGTCGCCCGCAGGTGCCCAAATGCCGTTACGCACCAACACGTCGTCGCCGCTGGGATTCAAGCGTTTGATCGGCGCCGTGGTAGAATCGCCGCTGGCAATGTGGGCGAACAGATCCGCATTTTCCATGGAGTTGGCGGTGATCCACACGAAGTTCTTCGAGTCGATCGCAATGTTGTTGTACACACGCGGCACGGTGCGCACGGTACGCGCACGCTGTTCCGCCGTCTGGAACAACTGCAAAAACCACTGGAACACACTGCCGGTAACCTTCTGGGCACCGTAGTAACCCATGAATTCGCCGTCTGCACTGAGCTGCATGATACCCGCGTTATCGTTCTTGACGTTAATATACATACGGCCGGCCGCATCCAACACCAACGACGTGGGTTTGAACACGTAGTTTTCCGACAAGATGGAAGTCTCGGGCTTTTCGACCGTCGCCACCACTTCGTAGTTTTCAAGTTTCCAACTCTTGGAATCGGCGGGCATCTGCATCTTCACGATACGGCCGCTGCCGGTATCCGCAATATAGAGGGTGCCGTCTTCCGTAACGAACACGCCTTCGGGAGCAACCAGCGCATCAGCGGACGGGTCATCCGTTTCACCGAGCAGGAACTGACTCCAGTATTCGTAGCACACCTTCTCCTCTTGGGTCTCGCCGCGCTTTTGCGAGGCGATCTCCTCCTCGCTGAGCGATTCATACTTCAGCGCAACGGGAGAAACGTAGTCGATAATGGCGAACATTTCCTCCGCAGTCGGCATCACCTTGCCGTTCGCTTCGTACTCTGTCTTCACCTGTGCGTACTCGGCCTCAACGGGAACCATGTTGCTGTTCGAAATGTACACGGTCGCCAGACGGGCGCGGATCGCAAGATAATCCTCTTCGGTAAAGGTGAACTGGATCGGATTTTCCTCACGCTCAGCATAACGCTCAAGTTGTTTGGCCAACTTGCCCTTCCATTCCGCTTCCTCTGTCTCGCGGATCTGCAAAACGTAGGGAACGACCTTCATATAGTTGATGAAGGGGGCGTCGATACCGCCGATAACACCGGCGTACTGCATATTCTCGTCGAACGCCACAATGCGGTTGTTACCCGTATCTGCCACATAGAAATGGCCGTCGGGTGCGTAGAACAGGTCGCTCGGATCCTTCAGCGCGGTGCGAAGCCCCATCGCCATACGGTCGAGCAGCGAGTCCGCCACGTAAGCGTGGGGGCTCTTCATATCCATACCGTCAAAGTCGTAGGTATAGGTCGTGTAGGGTACGAACGTGGAATCGGAGATGCTTGCCGCCGAAGTGCTCAGTGCCAAAGACGAGAGCATCAACACGACCAACACGAGTACGCCGACACGCTTGGTTACTTGTTTCAGTTTCTGACTCACCTTCATCACCTTACTCCTTCATACCGGAGGAACCCATCGTTTCCACCACGTTACTCTGTGTGAAAATGAACACCGCGATCGGGACGATCATCATGACCACGCTGGCTGCCGCCGCTGCGTTGGTACGTGCGATACCGCCCGCCAAGATCTGGCTCATCGCGTAGTTCAACGTCTTCCAGTTCTCGCTGTAGATCGTGTTGACAGCACCCGTATTCCACAGGCCGCTGAAACTCAACACGATCAAAGTCAGCCACGCGGGTTTCATCGTCGGCATTACGATGCCGAAGAAGATGCGGAATTCGCCCGCGCCGTCGATGCGCGCCGCTTCCAGAACCGCGTCCTGAATGGATTCCATATTCTGTTTCATTAGGTAAAGACCCAATGTGCTCTGCCACGCCGGCAGGATGATGACCAGCGGGTTATCGAGCAGGCCGAGCCAGGTAAACACCATAAAGCTCGGGATACCCAGCACCGTCGCATTGAACAACAGGGCGGTAACGATGGTCTGGAACATCCACTTGGAACCCGGGAACTTCATCTTTGCGAAGGCGTATGCCGCCATCGACGCGATGATCACGTGACCGAAGGTACCGGTCACCGAGATCAGTACCGTGTTGAATATGTAACGCGAGAACGGGATGGTTTGGTCACCGATCAAGCGGAACAGGTCACGGAAACTCTTCAAGGTGGGGTTACGCACGAAGAAGCGAGGCGGGAACACGAACAATTCGTCCATCGGCTTCAACGCCTGACAGACCGAATAGATCATCGGCAACAGCATGAACGCGCCGAAAATGGACAACACGATGACAACACCAACGTTGCCTGCCACGGAACGGTTCAACTGCTTGGTACGCTTTGCAGGTTTTTTTGCCATGTCCAACTCTCCCCTCTTCGTTATTCGCCGACCTTAGCCAACAACTTTTTGATCAGGCTGTTGGTCAAGATCATCACAATGAACAGCACCGCCGCAATGGCTGAGGCATAACCCATCTCGTAACGCTGTCCACCGTAGTCTTCCATGTGGTTAACAATGGTGTGGGTCGCGTAGTCGGTAGAGGGGAAGCCAACCAGACCGTTCAGGTTGGAACCGATACCGAACGCGGAGGAAATGGTCATAACCGCACCGAACATCAACATCGGACGCATGGTCGGCAGGGTGATGAACCACAACTCCTGCCAGCGGTTCTTGATACCGTCGATCGCGCCCGCTTCGTAGTACGAACGGCTGATGTTTTGCAGACCGGCGATAAACGCGAGGAAGCTCGTACCGAGCGAGGACCACAAGAGCACCACGATGACCAACGGCATCATATATTCCGTATTATAGAACCAGCGAACCGGAGCGTCGATCAGACCGAGTTCCAACAACCACGCGTTGGCATAACCGTACGCATCGTTGGAGAAGAAGATCTGCCAGATCATCATAACGTTACCGACCAAGGACGGTGCGTAGAAGATGACCGTTACGATGGAACGCAGCCACGGACGCAGGTCGTTGATCAGCCACGCCAGCAAGAAACTGAGCATGTAACTGACGGGACCGGTAATGACCGCCAGCAGGAAGGTGTTACGAATGGCGAGGATAAACACCTCATCATCCAGGAACATGCGGATGTAGTTATCCATGCCGATCCAGCGCGGGAAGTTCAACATGTTAAACTCCGTAAAACCGAGCAGCAAGGAGATCACCACGGGGGCGACCGTAAACAAGCAGAAAAGAATGAAGTAGGGCAACACGAAAACATACGAGATGCCGCCTTCTTTAAGGCGCTGTCCGAGCGGCTTTTTGCGAATGATCACTTCACGCGCCGCCGCGCCTGTCATTTGTTCTGACATAACTCTTTACCTCCTCTTTCCTGTCTTATCGGCCGAACTCGGCTCTCTTACGAGTAAGCTCGGCATTCAGCGAGGCGATGTACTCTTGCAAGGCATCGCCGGGATCGGTATCGTTGTTGTACGCTTCACTGAACGCAAAGCCGAGCACACGGGTGGTGTAGTAACTGCCGGGCACCTCGGGAGTACCGATAATGCTGTCCCACTGCTCGAGAATGTTGTTCAGATCCTTCGTGGACCATGCCATCTTGCTGAGGGCTTCCACGTTCGCAACCGCCTGACGGGCTGCGCCGTTCATCGCGGTCTCCATTTCGTTACCGTAAGTAAGCATGGTTTCCGCTTCGGTCCACCACTTCATGAACTCCCACGCGGCTTCTTGGTCTTCGCAACCGCGGAGCATAACGGTGGCGGAACCACCCGACGTCTGCGCGTTGTTGATGGTGCCGTCCGCCTGCTTGGTGCCGGGGATCTGGTACATCGCCCAGTCACCGCGAATTTCGGGAGCGAACAGGCTGAGCTGGTTGTACAGACCGTAGTCGGTGATCATCAGCGGCACTTCGCCCGAACGGAAACGGTTCGCCGCATCGTAGTCGGTCGGGAAACCGTAAAGGGTGAAGTATTCGCACATACGGGTGAAGGACTGCACGGCAATCGACGAGTCGAGATTTGCCGCCTTACCTTCATCCACACCGCGTTCGCCGAGGTACAACGGCTCGTTCTGCTGATACATGAACATCAAGAGCGCGCCCAAGTCATGGCCCAGACCGATGGTCATGTTACGTTTTTGCAGTTCGGGAATGAGCAATTCCAGATCTTCCCACGTTTCGGGAACTTCCAGACCGAGATCGCTGAAGATGTCGGTACGCACGAACATCATGCAGAAAGTCTCCGTCTCCGGCAAAGCGTAGGTCTTACCTTCAAAGGTGTAGGGAACCATGGCACTGCCGGTTTCAATAAAGCGCTCGGTCACTTCGTCGAAGCCTTCCATATCTTCCAGTGCGATGACCGCGTCACGCACGGCGTAGTTGATCGGTTCACCCTTGGCAACGCCCAAGCAGATGTCCGGACCGCGGCCTGCCAAAACGCAGGGCAGAACCGCCGCCGCCGACACCAACTGCAGATTGACCGAAATGTTGGTCTTGGGAGTGAAGGTGGTATCGATCAAAGTACGGATGATGTTGGACTGGTCACGACCGGTGGTCACCCATACGGTGATGCTCGAAGTGGCGTTTTCATCCGTGCTGGTAGCACCGACCGACTGATAGTCGGTCACAAAGGAGGACAGGAAGTTCAACGTGCCGAACCAGAGGTTGGCAAAGAAACCGCCGCCCGCCTTGGGCGCCTTCTCCACGTCGGGAGTGAGCGCAATGTAATCCAACTTCATCGGCTGAGAGGCGGATTCCAGAATCCACGTACCGAGTGCCGACAAGTTGTCTTTGAACATCGAGAATTTCGCCGCGATAACGAAGGGATCATCGGTCATCTGACGCACGACGGTGGACATCTTTTCCAGTGCGGTGACACGTTCACCCTTTTCACCGGTGAGTTCCACCAAGCCCGCCACGATATCTTCGAGTTCCGCCGCCTGAAGCGCCATATCCTCGAGCGTCTCAGGGATAGTCTCCTCAAAGCGATAACTGCGGTATTTATCCGGCGAAGAACCGGTGATCATCAAAATGGTACGGTAGTCAGCGTTCAAACTGGTCATCACGTTGGAGACACGGCTGAGCAACTCACCCATATCGCCGAGCACGGCTTCCATACGGATGGTGTATTCCTTACCGGCTTCAAAATAGAAGTAGTAGGGATTCTCTTCATCGGCACCGAGCGTCACGTTCGTCCACGCGTTGCAGTAGTCGAAGGTAAGCGCAGCCGCTTCGGCAAACGGCAACTCGCCGTTGATGGTCAAGCGGCGGGAGATCTTAACACCCGAGTAGATGTCCTGTTTGTAACGCAGCGTCAGCGCATACAGACCGCTCTCTTCCGTCTTGACCGTCCACTCTGCCCAGCTGCCGCTGTTCTGCCACTTCTCACCGCCGATATAGTTCAACTTGGTGACAAAGGGATCCTGCGGCATGCTGGCGGCCGACGAACGGTCGCACAGCGGATAGTTGGATTTTTCGGATTTCAGCACCATGTCCTCCGCCTGGATGAACAAGTTGCCGCCCGCGGCGGGCTTGTAGCCCTTCGCAGTGTATTCTGCCGCTACATCGGCGTACGAACGCTCTGTCTGTTGACCGAACAGAGTGATCGTATACAAAAGCATCGCTTCGCGGCGGGATTCCAGCGTGAGCGTGTGCTCACCCGCCGTGAGATAGAACTGCATCGGTGCTTCCAGATAACCTTCGGCATCGTACAGATCACGGGAGATCCACGTGAAGACTTCTTCCTGGCTCGGACGGATGTCGTTGCCGTTGATATCCTTCAAACGGTCACCGTTTTCGTCCAGACGGTACACATCGCGGAACACACGACGCAACGTGATGTACTCCGCTTCGTCGTATGCCACTTGGCCGTCCACCAACAGACGGCGCTCAATGGTACTGCCCTTACTGTAAGAGGCGTTGTATCCGTGATACATGAGGTTCACACTGTACAAGCCTTCCTGCGGCACGGTGAATTTAAAGGTCACGGCACCCGTTTTGTCGGGATCCGCATCCTCTTTGAGAAGCAGTGCCGAATTGTAATCACCCAGCACACCTTCCGTGTCGTTCGCCTTGTTGATCACCTCGACCGATGCGGCATCGTTTGCCGTGAAACTGCCCGCTTCACCCGCATAAACGACCACCTGCTGCGTGGCAGGTTTCGCATTCGGGAATTTGGCGAGATACGCCTCATACCCGTTCGGGTTCAAGGTGACCGTCGCATTGCTGTCCGCAGGCTTTGCCTGGGCCTCCTCGGCAAACGCCGACAAGACCGGCACGGCATGCAGCGACAGCACGAGTGTAACGGTCAGTACGACCGCCAACACGCGACGGATGGCTTTGCCATGTCTAATAACGCTCATAATGTGTCCCTCCGTAAGAAATGGTGAACTTGCGAGCGCGACACACTGCCCGAAACGGTATTTTTTGTCGGGAAAGTCAAATTTACCCGCGAAAAAAGCCGTTTCTTTCGTCAACATAGTGAGCCACGCTAAAATTTAACATGATAAATATAGCACAATTACCATCGCGTGTCAACTGTTTTGACTATAGAAAGTTCATATTTTTTGCGGCAATTTATAAGTTTTGCCCAACAAATGTTCGTGTTTTCGGGAAATATGCACGCCAAAATTCGTCAGAGTGACGAAATCCGCCGCCTGTGTCTGTGCAATATGTCCAACTTTTCTGTGTGATCTCGAACGATGGCGGAAAAACGATATGTTTTTGTCACTATCTTCACCAAAAAAACAGTAGTGAAGCAGTATAAAACGATCGGGCGCCCGAAAGGCGCCCGACACAAGTACACGTCTTATTCACTGTACGGCTCCAACAAGCCGTAATCGCCGTCGCGACGGCGATACACCACGTTGATCCCGCCTGTTTCGGCATTCAAAAACGTGAAGAATTGATGACCGAGCAAGTTCATCTGCAAAACAGCCTCGTCCGTATCCATCGGCCGCACGGGGAAACTCTTGCGGCGTACCACGCGGAATTCTTCTTCCTCTTCGGGGGCAACTTCGCTTTCCGCAGCAAAGGCATCCTCACGCAAACGGCGCTCCAGACGCGTTTTGTTCTTGCGTATCTGGCGGATCAGCAGATCGATCAACGTATCGACCGCGCTGTTCGCATCCTCGTCGGTCGTTTCGGCGCGAAACAGCATGCCGCCGCTGCGCACCATCGCCTCTACCCGCAGGGTATCCCGCGGCATAGGCGTCAGGGTAACGGTACATTCGGCATCGGTCTGAAAGAACTTATCCAGTTTATCCAGTTTTTCCTGCGTTCTCCCCGAAAAAGACGGACGCAAGGTCATTTTGCGAGCTACGATCGACATCTTCATACCATTCACTCCTTTTCCTTATGAGGAGGTCTCCCTCCCATCAACAGAATACCACAATTGTATATAAAAATCAAGGAGTTTATAAAAATAAATTGTGAACTTTGCTCGGTTATTCGTTAAAAAGAACCCCCATGCATACACATCGGGGTCCTTGTTCAAAAATCAAAATTATTGCCGCCGCCGCGGTTGCCGCCGCGACGGGAATACCCACCGCCGTGACGACCTTCAGATGACTTCTTGAGATCCGAGATCTTTTCATCGCTCGTCTGCTTAAAGTGCGACATCATATCCTCAAATGAAGACCCGGCAGAAGCAGACTGCCATTCAAACGAGCCGGGACGACCGGGAGACACCACCGGCTTGCGCGGTGCACGATTCGGGCGACCGCCGCCCGTGCGCGGCGGTTTTGCCGCCGAGGCTTCGGGGAGTGCTTTTTTGATGGACAAACTGATCTTGCCATCCTCCCCCACGTTCAGCACCTTCACTTTAACCTTCTGGTTCTCGGTCAAATGCTGACGGATATCGGTCACAAATGCAGCAGCGACCTCTGAAATGTGCACCATACCCGTTTGCCCGCCGGGCAACTCCACAAAGGCACCGAAATTCGTGATACCGGTAACCTTCCCCTCTAAAACAGAACCTACTTCCACCTGCATAACCGCTGTTTACCCTCCGTTGCTGTGTTCCCTCTTATTCCATGCCGGGAATCTCTTGAAAAATGATCTCACCGGGACGCGCCAACCCGCGCTCACGCACTTGCTCCTCCAGATACTTCTCATAGTTGTTGAGTTTATCCGTAAGGTCCTCGTTCGTCCGTTGCTGCTCGGCAATCTGTTGATCGATCTCCTCCAGCGCCGCACGCCGCTCGTTCAACTCAAGCTGCAGTTGGGTGAGTACCACGACCACGTACACCGCGAACACCGTGAGTGCGATTGCCATCATGCGATTGCGCCGCGGACGCTTCTTCGCGAACTTCGCCGTCTGCATGGTCATTCTCCTTCCCGACAATTAGTTACTGTAATTATACTACATATCGTCGGTAGGTTTCAAGTGCTTTTTAAAACTTTTTTGCCGAATTTTGCATTTTATTTTAATTTTCTTCCATTTTTCACCAACTGCACGTGTAACGCGGGCGCTCAGATGCACTATGCACCGCAAGAGTCCGTAGGACAGCCGACCAACCGTGAGGTAATACGCCGTCGCCCCCAACGCCACGGCAAATAGATGCGAGAGCCGTATCTGTCCGTTGCTGACAGGCAGTGCGGCAAGCATGGTAAGAAACGCCGCGCCCGCCGCCGCCGCGATATCCTGCCAAAACACCCGCCACGCCGTGGGACGGCCGAGCAAGCGTCCGATACGAAACAGATCGTACCACACCCCGAGTACCGCACCGACCGCCAAAAACAGCAACCATTCCCGCGTTTGTCCCGCGACGGAGATCCCGAAACGTTCCATATCAGCGGAACAGACGCTTCCACCCGCCGCGGCGCGAGGTGTTCTCGGCATACGTCAACGAATCGACCGTACCCGTCAGTGAGAGTTCTCCCGTCTCTACGTTCAATCGTTGTATCTGCAGATCACTTCCTCGCACCGTCAACTCACCGAGAGCGGTATATACCACCACCGTCGTACCGTCGAAACTGTCTACGTCCGACACCCCGCTCACGCTGAGCACACGGCGGTCTTCCAATATCACTTGATGCGGCGTGCTCGGCCGCACGGTATCCAGAGCCATCGTTACCCCTCCGTTCACGACAGTATATGTACATTCCCGTGACGATATGCCCGCCGCGGCATAGACTGAAAGGGAGGAGGTATGTGTATGCATCAACCGGAATCTTGTTTCTTTTTGGGAGCGAACACCCCCACGGGATTTGTGGGATATATGCCCGAAAGTTACCGCCCCGAGGAGGGGTGGCGGGTATATATTATCAAAAGCGGACCGGGCAGCGGAAAATCCACCTTTATGCGGCGGGTATGGCAGGACATACACGCCGCGGACGGTACGGTGGAGGCGGAATTCCTGTACTGTTCGTCCGATCCGCACTCGCTCGACGGGGTGCGCTTTCCCGCCTTGAAGATCGCGTTGTACGACGGCACCGCGCCGCACGTGCTGGAACCGCGTTATTGGGGCGCGTGTGAGGTGGTGGTCGATCTTTGCAGTTGTGCCGATAACGCCAAGCTCTTCCAACATGCCGATGCCGTGCGTGCCGCGACCGACACATGCAGCGAGTGGCATCGGCGGTGTCGGCAGTACCTCGCCGCTACGGCTTCTCTTCTGGAAGGCAGTCGCCGCATCGCCGGCCGTTGTATCGACGAAGAAAAGATACGGCGCACCGCCCGCCGCCTCGCGGCACGGGAGTGTCCGTCCACGGGCGACCGCGGCCGTGAGGATCGACGGTTTTTAAGCGCGATCACCCCCGACGGTGCCGTGGTGCTGTACAGCACACTGCAAGCACTGTGTCCGCGCGTATACGTGATCGAGGACGAATACGGTGCGGCAGGCAGTCTTCTGTTACGAGAAGTACGCCGACTGGCGCTTGAAAACGGTCACCACGTCATCTCCTGCGCCTGCCCGCTCGCCCCCGCCGATAAATTCGAACATATTCTGTTACCCACGTGCGGCGTGGGGTTCACCCTCTCCAACCCGTGGCACCGTGCCGACTTTCCCGTTTATCGCCGTATTCACGCGTCGCGCTTTACCGATGAAGATGCCCTGCAGCAAAAGCGGCAACGGCTGTCTTTCAACCGCCGTGCGGCACGCGAATTGCTGGACGAAGCGATCGCCTGTGCCGTCGAAGCCAAGACGGTACACGATACGATGGAAGGGTTCAGTGTCGGTGCCATGGACTTTGCGGCGGTGGACCACCTGCGTGAAAAAGTGACCGCCGAGATACTGGCGCTGCTATCAAATGTAAAGTAAAAATAGATTGACAAGCGAAAAAACAAATGGCATACTCAAAGTATAGGATATTAAACGAGGAAAAGAGGGATCGTATGTCCACCTTAGCACACCGTTACGCCGAACTGCGCAAAAAGATCGGCGGCTACCGCGAACAAACACGCCATGAAGATCTGATCTTCCGTTCACCTGAAGAACGGCAGAACATCACCCCCTTCGGGAAACCGATCTTCCGCATCACGGGCGAGTTGGAATTTGCTTTACGGCTGAACGAAGTGAATGACCACCGTTTTGACGAACCGATCGACCGTGCGCTCACGTTGCTCGAACGCACGATGGACGAAGAGGGCACGCTGCCCCGTACGGCTTGCCTCGCGGCGGAGCAGGAACTCCTGCCGCTTACCGACGCCGCGAAGGAATACACCGTGATCCTGGCGGGTCACGCACACATCGATATGAACTGGATGTGGACGTGGAACGAAACGGTAGCGGTGACGCTCGCGACCTTCCGCACCATGCTGGACATCATGGACGAATTCCCCGATTTCCATTTTTCGCAATCGCAGGCATCGGTCTACCGCATCGTGGAGGAGTACGATCCCGCGATGATGGAACGCATCAAGCAGCGTATTGCCGAGGGACGGTGGGAGGTCACCGCCTCCGCGTGGGTGGAAACGGATAAGAATATGCCGACCACCGAATCGCTGCTGCGCCATATTCAGTGCACCAAGACCTATCTGCGTGATACGTGGGGGATCGACCCCGCATCGCTGGAGATCGACTTTTCGCCCGACACCTTCGGCCACAGTGCCAACCTGCCCGAGATCGATGCGCTGGGCAACGTCAAGTATTACTACCACTGCCGCGCTCTCCGCGACAAAGACGTGATGCTGTACCGCTGGAAGGCGCTGTCGGGCCGCGAGATGCTGTGCTACCGCGAACCGCTGTGGTACAACGCCGCCATTCTGCCGGTGCTCGCCACCGCCGCTATCGACAAAGCGGAAGCGTGCGGCGGGCTCAAAACTTCGCTGTTCCTATACGGCGTGGGCGACCACGGCGGCGGTCCCACCCGTCTGGATCTGGAGCGTGCGCAGGATATGATGACCTGGCCCGTCTTCCCCACCTTGAAGTTCGGCAGTATCCGCGAATATTTTCACGCCGCCGAAGCGGTGCGGGATAAGGTGCCGCTGGTGGATCACGAGATCAACGGCATCTTTCAGGGGTGCTACACCACCCAAAGCCGCGTGAAAATGGGCAACCGCGCGTGCGAGCGGGCGCTGGTCAATGCGGAGAGCATCCACGCACTGGCAACCGCCAAAGTGGGGGCCGCCCCGCTGTCGGCGAAATACGAACAGGCGTGGCGCGACACACTGCTTACCCACTTCCACGATATTCTGACCGGTTCCTGCACCCCCGAAAGCCGCGAATATGCCATGGGGTTGTATGCGAACGTGCTCGCCACCACGCAGACCCAACTGGAACAAGCCGCGCAGGCGATCGTGCGGGAGATCGACACCTCCGCCATTCCGTGTGACGACGGCACCTACGCTCCCGCCGTCGGCGCGGGCGTAGGTTACGGTGCCGGCACGGCAAGCGACATGCCGCGCAGCGGACGCGGCGGCGGACGCACCCGCGTCTTCCACGTATTTAACCCTGTGGCGATCGCCAAAAACGAGGCAGTGGAGATCACCGTGTGGGATTGGTATTACGACCTCACCCGTGCCTATTTCACCACCGCTGACGGCACACCCTTGCCGTGTGATCCGGTGGACAGTCAGCAAAACGGTTACTGGGGCCACCAGTTCTTCCGTGCGCAGGTGAAGGTGTCGCTGCCCCCGCTCGGCTACACCACCGTGGTGTTGCACGAAGCGGAACGCGGCGAAAGCCTGCCCCGCCACTACCTCTTCCACCCCACCTGCTGGCCGGACGGTGAATACACCGACCGCGTGCTTGAAAACGAGTATCTGCGCGCTACCTTCAGCACGCTCGACGGGCGGCTGATCTCGCTGTGGGATAAAGAAAACGGCCGTGAACTCCTGCGTGCGGGCGAGTCGGGCGGTCTTTGCCTCATCGACACCCAGCGCAGCGGCTACGAAGCGTGGCGCATCGGCCGCTATAAGGCGATCCACCCCTTCACCGACAACGTACGTTTGGAGGGCGGTTACACCCGCTCGTTGCAACAGGCATTTGCGGCGGAATACCGTATGCGCGCCTCTACCGCCCGCGTGACGGTGTCACTCGATGCGGGCAGCCGCGCCCTGCGGTATCACGTGACGGCGGATTGGCGCGAGATCACCGTAGGCGACAACATTCCCGTGCTCGCCTACCGTCTGCCGCTCGCGGAGGCGCCCGACACGTATCTGTATGATATTCCCGGCGGCGCATTGGCGCGTCCCCCCTTCAACAACGATTCCCCCGGCTTGCAGTATGCCGTGGCAAACGATCCGTGCGGTTTGGGCGCGGGCTTCGTCTCCGCTTCGAAGTACGGCTATCGCGGGCAGGCGGACGGCACCATGTTCGCCACGTTGCTGAACAGCAGTGACAACCCCGATAAGTACCCCGAAAACGGGCGACACAACATTCAGTTCTACATTGGTGTGTTCCCGACCGATCCGAAGGTTTTGGAAGAGACCGCCACTTCGCTGAACAACCAACTGCTGTATCTTCCGGCGACGGGAAGCCACAAAGGCACCCTCCCCACCGAAGGCGACTTCCTGCAGTTTGAGTCCGATGACTGTATCATCACCTCGTTTGCGGCAACGGCTGACGGTTTCCGCGTGCGTTTGTTCAACGCCAAAGACACCGTCTCCTCTTGCACGTTGGGACTGGACCGCCCGCTCACTGCGGCGGCGGACGTCGACCTGCTGGATACGGTACGCGAAACCCTTCCCGTCACCGACGGCAAACTCACCTTCGAAATGCCGCCCTACGCAGTACGCTCGATCCTGTTGAAGGTGTAATATTCTAAACAATCAACCCCCGTGCGATTCACAGAACCGCACGGGGGTTGATTGTTGTTTTGGGTTTTACTCTACGCGACCGATCATACGTCCGTTGCCATCGAAGGAATAGTAACCCTTTTCCAGCAAACCGTTGGTCTTGGAGACCAGGAAGCGGTCGTTGTTTTTCACCACGGCGCCGTTCAGTTGGACATAGTAATAGTCGTTGTTCACCTTGACCAGACCGACGTACGAAGGAGCGTAACCGTTTTCGTAGTAGTAACCGTACACCACACGCTTACCCGTCAGCATCTTGCCGCTGGCGTGGAAGTAATAATACCCCTTCACCATACCCGAGTTGTTCATATTGGAGATGAAGTTACGTCCCGTCACGTACGCACCGCTATCCGCCACGTAGTAGTAACTGCCTTCATATTCCACCAAACCGGCGTACGGCACGCGAATACCGTTTTCATAATAGTACCCGTCGGTATGTACGCGTGTATCTTCCAGCATTTTGCCGTCCTCCAAGAAGGTGTAGGCACGCGCTTTGGGTAACAGCCCGTTCAACTTGCTGATGTAATAACGGCCGACCACCGCCTTACCGTTATCGCTGATGTAATACTTCGCACCGTTGAACGCCACCAAGCCGGCATACGCTTGCGAACGACCGTGCTCGTTGTAATAGTAGCCGTCGTACACGCCGCGTGCAAGATTCATCTTTCCGTCGGCAAAGAAGTAGTAAATCCCCTTTTCGATCGGCAGATCGTTCAGGCGAGAGATCGCATAACGTCCCGTCTTGACAGCTGCATCGGCACCGACGTAGTAGTATACGTCTTCGACCTTCACGAGACCGGCATTGGGTGCTTTCACACCGCCGACATAGTAGTAGCCGTCGCGTACGCTGGCATCGGTGATATCCACCGTTTTGGTCGCACCGCACACGGTACACGTGTACTTCTTTTCGCCTGCTTCATCGGCGGTGGGCGGCACCAGCACTTCGCCTTCGTTCCACACGTGGCCCGTCGTCTCCACCGTTTCCTGCGCTACGATGACGTTACCGCAAACAGTGCAGTGGCTCCCTTCCGTAAGGCCGCTTTCGGTACACGTAGGCGCCTTGGCCACATCGACCACCACGTTTTCGTGAGTCGTCACGCGTGTCTCACCGCACAGATCGCACAAGGCGTCACAAGCCGCCTTCCAATCGTGCTCATCAAAGCAAGGCGTTTCGAAGGCAAACGCAGCCTCTTTGAAGGCCGTGTTGAAGGAACGCACATCCACCGCCATGTAGTCCGAAGCGGTGCCGACATAGTAAACGTTAGCGAGTTGTTCACACAGATAGAACGCGTTTTTGTATATCACCTTAGTATTACGGGTGATATACACCGCTTTCATCGCCGCCGCGCGGAACGCCTGCGCGGGAATGCTCTGCACATCCTTACCGATATACAGTGTCTCAAGTGCGTCGCAACCGTCGAACACGGGATACGCCGCAATGCCCATTGCCGTACAGTTAACCGCATTGTAATACACCGTGGTAAGTGCCGCACATTCTTTGAATGCAAAATTGCCGATGCTCTCGATCCCCGCGGGAATCGTCAGCGTAGTGATACTGCGGCAATAGCGGAACGCGTTGTCACCGATAGCGGTCACAGGATATCCGCCGAGCGTGTCGGGAATCACCACGTCGCCCTTCAAAGCGGGATTGACCTTCGTGATCGTCACCTTACCGTCGGTCACGGTATAGGTGTAGTAACGGTGCATGCCGCACACGGTACACACGTTGTCCACAAACTTGTGACCGCGCTTAGCCACCGTTGCCTGCGCCACCAGCACTTCGCCGCATTCATCGCAATGCGATCCTTCGGTGAGACCTGCTTCGGTACAGGTGGGCGCCACTGCCGCATCGATCACCACGTTGTGTTCGGTTTCACGCACCTCACCGCACAACTCGCAGTGTGTATCACACCCGTTGTCGTATTTGTGGGTGCAGTTGGAAAGAATGGTAGCCGCACAACGCGCGGTATAGCCGCTGTAAGCAACGACCAGTTGCGTTTGCCCCACCACATTGCTTTCAAACCATGCCGCCTGCGGTGTAACCTCTTTAGTAGTATCATCCGAATAGGTTGCTGTCACGCACAAGCCGTTCAGATCCACCGATTCGCCCACATAGTACACCAGTTTATGCGGCAACTGCGTAATGGTCAGTGCCTCCACCGTGGCACCCGTGAACCGCGCGGTAATTGCCAGCGTGTCACTCATCTCTGCCACGTAATGACGGTCGACACTCACACATTCACCATCGATGAACCAACCGACAAACTGACTATCCGCAAACGGCTCTGCCAACAAGTCGATCACCTCGCCGTTGAAATAGAAGCCGGATGCCGCCGACTGGCTGACCGCACCACCGCCGTCAACGGTCAAAGCCAACGGTTTCTTGTGCGCTACCGTGATCACACGCGGAATTGACGCCGTTTCATACAACAATGCGTTATGGCAACTGCGCAGAATGACGTATTGCGCCGTACCCGCACCGCTCACCGTCACAGTATCCGCACTGCCCTGTACCGTGCGCGCCGTTTTCCACTGTGCCACAGCACTTTCGTCGTTGGTAAAGTACACCTGATAGGTGCGGTCGGCAGACAAGCCGTCGATGGAATAGTTCACACCGTCAAACCGCACCGTAATGAGTTTGCTCAGTTCCTTTTGCGCAAAGATCTTTACGGTGGTGATATCTCCCGCGAAGTTGAAATCTCCTGCCTTTTTACGCACGCGCAGTACGGAAGGCGTCACGCCGACCGTAAAGGCGATGGGCGCATTATCACAAGACTTCCACACACCGTCCGCAAAGCAATATTCGTATGCCGAGGAGAAGGTCTGCACCGTCTGTAACGTTTCATAATCCGGCGTCACCACCGGTGCGCGCGGCGTTTCGAGTTCCGAAGTGTACTCCACGTTGAAGAGCAGGTCACGCGCGTACAGGATCTCGTACTGCACGTCGTCCCACCACTCATCCATCAAGGTGTAGTCGGTATCGAACACACGGTTGATCTTCGCCATCGTTTTCTCTTCGCTGACAGCCATCAAACCGTACTTGCCGAGCATATACCCCTTCATAAATTCTTTGAAGGTACTCTCGCCGTACAGACGCATCTCGCAGATCGCGCGCAGATACAACATCGAAAGGAAGTCGTCATCTTCGTTGCGATGCTGCACGCTTTCCTTCAGCGCAACGTCCATTGCTTTGGTGATCTCGTTGTAGATCTGCAAACTGTCCTGCTGCTTTACGTAATCGCCCCAGCCAAACACAGCGTCGATGATGGTGAACGCCGCCACGACCAGACCGTACGGCGTCGAGCCGAGCGCCGTCTTCACCAGCGTGTTGATCGCCACTTTTGCCGCCGCCTTGCCCGTGTTCTTCAAGATATTCAAAGCGGTGACCAGACTCTTGCTGTATTCCTCCATACTCTTATCGAGATCGTCGCGCATTTGACGTGCCACCACGTGCAGCAGTTCCTTTTCGCTCAGATCCAACTGCGAGAGGGAGTAGATACCCATCGTCGGCTGCAAGAGCCCTTTCGTGATCGCATCATTCAAACGTTCGAGTGCATCCTTTTCGGTGGCGTCGATCAACGCATCCAACACGGCGGCACTGATCTCGGCGTTGCACTGCAATTTCAAGAAGGCAAAATACGCCGCATCCTGCTCGCTCTCGTTGAGTGCGGTGAGCACGCCCGCGATCACGTCTTTACCGAAACCGAAGACGTCGGAGACCGTTATGGAATCGGGCTTGGCAAGAACAATGCTGGTAAATTCCACCCCGCCGGCGAAGATGTACCCCGCCATACGTTGCTCGATCTCCTCCATCAACGCTTCGTAACCTTTTTCGCGGTAGACGATGGCGAAGTTCTTGCTGTCCTTCACCAATTCCGCAATAAAACTGGCGATCTCGGCCGAAGTGTCCTCACCGTCACCGTAATCCGCTACCAACTTGTTCTCCATATGTCCGAAGATCTTGAGAACGTCCTGCTCGTAGATCGACGCCAAGCGGTCTTCCACCGCTTTGATGGTGCTGCTGTCCGAAAGGATACGCAAAATGGTACTTTCGATCAGTGCACGCTGATCCTCCTGCGTCAAGTAGGAGATGTCACCGGAAAGCACCAGCGACGCCGTCTCATACACGTCTTCCAGCACCGAGTTCCACAGTTTCTCCGCCTCACCGACGTAATAGTAGTCGCCGTTCACGATGGTGTTGTACGCGTGTTGCGCGTCTCCGTTTAACGCGTCGTCCAACTTTGCGGAATAATCGGTAAAACTGTAAAGTTGCTTATGGAACGAGCCCACTTCGATGTTCTCGGCCATACCTTCAAACTCGCGGATCACAGCCTCTCGGAAATAGGCGATGCCGTCGTAATTCGACGCGTTGTACGCCACGTATTCGTACACGATCTTCTGACCGGGTGCCAGCACGTCCACACCGACAGAGGTGCGGCCGTGACTGTCCTCGGTCACCGCAAGGTAACTCTTTTGACCGTTTTCCGTCTGGATATATGCGTTCAGTATGTAGGCGTCCACAAGGAAATCTTCCTCGTCTTTACGCCCCAGCACCGAGGCAGTCACGTTGTTCACCTTATCGGTAAGCCCGATGTTCGGCATATAGATATCAATATCCCGCTCGTTTTCAAGTTCCACTTGGAAATACAACGCGTCGTTGTGGATCTCATCGGACGCCAATATGCGGAACTTAATGCCTTCCAAGCCGTATACTTTTATCGCTTCTTCGGTCTCAAACCGTGCCGACACCGACTCGTTAAATTCAGCAAGCATGCCGACGAAATCGGCTGACAAATGATATTCGCCTGCGTCGTCGCCGCGCAATACCCACGCGATCGTTTTGGTCTCTTGCCCGCGAATGGCATCCACCTTCACCGTGTTGGTGGCGGCATACCCACCGCTGACCTGATCCATCAGCGTCATACCGTCGGGCACGTTCAGCGTCACTTCGTTGTCTTCCAATACGAAGGTGGAGGCGGCGTTGTTCACAATGTGGAGACGTACGTCGAAGAATTCCTTCAAATACGACGCCGAGGCGGGAATATCGATGATCGCCACGATATCGCTGCCCGTGTCACCGCCACCGCCGCTGCCGCCGGTGCCGCCGCTGCCGCCGCCGATATAGGTGACCGACGTGATCTTACGTTTTTCACCGCTTTTGTTGACGTACGTGTCGACCGGCTTACCGTTACTGTCGGTCACGCCGAAACTGAGGATCGTACTGTCGTTACGGTAGTAATTCAACGTCAGCGGTGTGGAGCCGTAGGTCACCCTTACGGTCGCCGAATACACGTGTTGGTTTGCGGGATCGTACACGTCGATACCCGCCGCCACGATCTCATCGAAGGTCATACGTGTGATCTCAAAATGACCTGTCACCAATTCCTCTTCCACCGTGGTGAGGGTAACGGTGCGGGTGGCGTTCGCCAGCACGACCGTTTCCTTCTTCACCGGCAGATACCCCGCAGTATACATACCGATGACATGGTTGCCGTCGGGCAAGCGCATCGTGGCAACGCCACCGGCATCGGTGGTAACGATGGTCTGCTCGGGCGAGCCGAGATCGAAGTAGACGGGAACGTAGGCCAGCGCTTTGCCCGTCTCATCCACCACTTGCACCCTCAGCGTACCGATGGATTCGCGCACGCGTACGTCCACCGTGGTGGTCACGGTAGAGGTCGCACCCTCGGTATCCGACACCGTCAATTTCACGGTGTAAATACCCGCTTCCTCGTATTTCTTCACAGGTTTTTGTTCGGTAGAGACCGTACCGTCACCGAACTCCCAGAAATACGCCGTCACCGCAATATCGTCGGTAGAAAGGGACGCGTCAAAACGTTCCTCCACCCCGACCGTCATATACAGTGGCACGGTCGCCCGTGCGACGGGTACCGCATTGACGTATACCGGTTCCTGATAAACGTATTCCACCGCACGCAACCAGGCGGCGGTATTGCCCGTTCCGTCGGTCGCCTCCAGTTTGTACACGTACGTACCGCTTTCGGTCGCGCTGATCGAATCGGTAAACGTGTATTGCCCGTCAGCACGTGCCGCACGCGAACCGAGCCGCGTGAAATTCACGCCGTCGGTCGAACGGTAAACGTAGAAACCCGACAGGTCGCTCTCACCGCCGTCGATCCAGTTAAGGGTCACTGTGCGGTCGTCGATCGCGGCGGTGTACGCCGAAACGGTCGGTGCGGTAAGATCCACCGTGTACTTCGCCGTCACAACATCCGAGCGCAGTCCTGCCGTATCCTCGGCGTATACGCGCAAGAAGACGTTGTCACCGTCGGCAAGTCCATCCAGCGGCAGTTCGACCAGGAAGGTCTTATAATACGAAGCGATATCCGTCACCGTCATCAAACGGACGTAATCGGGCGATACGCTCGTTGCATACTCCACCACAATGCACGCAAGGGTGTTGTTATCGGTCGCCGTCACCGAAACGGTGTGCAACTGCGGACCGACTTTATTTGCATAGGTCGCGCCGATATGCGTCACCTGCGGCTTTTGGGTATCTTTTGCCATAGTGGCCGAAACAGCGGCGGAACGCGCGCTTACGTTACCGCAACTGTCGGTAACCTCCACCGCGTAATAATATACCGTATCCGCCGCCACGTTACGGTCGTGATAGTTCACCGTCGAGAGTGCCGATACGATCAGGCTGTACGGCCCGTCCGCCGCCTCGGCGCGATACACATTGTACCGACCGATATCGTTTTCACCGCCCATACTCCACGACACGGTGATGTAACCGTCGTTGCCGACAGCCGTCACGTTTTGCGGTGCCGCAGGCGCGGTACGGTCCACCACGTATTCGGTCAGCGGGGCGGTGTCCCCCGTGTCGCTGACGTTGCCCGCAAAGTCGGTCGCCACCGCCCGTACGAAGAGGCTTCCCTCACCGTATGCCGCCGTGTCGATCGCATAGTACAAAGTGCGGCTGAAGGAATAGCCGTCGTATTCTTCGCTCGTCACCGTCATCCACGACTTGCGGTCGGGCGACACCTGCACTTCGATCTTTTGAATACCGCAATCGTCCTTCGCCGTCGCGTTGAACGCGATGGTGCTGTTGTAACGTGCAGGCGCAGGATTTTGTGCCGTAACGACGGGTGCGGTCACGTCTGCCGCCGTTGTTGCGGTAAAGGGTTCGGAATACGTACCCACGTTGCCGCGCAGGTCCACGCACGCCACGCGGAACGTGTAGGTCGTGTCGGCCTTCAGGTTGGTCACGGTATAGCCGAGGGTGGTGATGTTGTTCGCCACGGTCGCCCAACCGTTGTCCGTTTCCGTTTGCAGAATGAAGTGCGAAGCGTCCGCCGCCTGCACGTCGTTCCACGAAAGGGTGAGTTTCGAGGACAACGCCACCACCGAAAGCCCCGTCACGGCTTCGGGCCCTTCGTTATCCAGCGAATAGGCTACCGTTTTCGGCTCGCTTGCGTTACCTTCGGCATCGCATGCCACGGCCTGCACTTTCACCGCCAAAACGTCCAGCGCCGTCGTGTCAAACACCGCGCGGAAGTTGGCATCGGCACCGTCGCCGATCGTCACCCACGTTTCACCGTTATCCACGGAATACGCCCAAACGACCTTCACCGCACCGACGTTGTCCGAAACGGTAGCGGAAAGGGTGACCGCTCCCGTCACGGTGCTTGCCGCCGCAGGGGTGATCTTCAGCACGGTGGGCGCGGTCACGTCACGGAGTACCGTCGCCGCCGTCTCTGCCGACGGCTCACCTTCCGCACCGTAGATATCCACACCCGTTACGTAGTAGAAATAGGTCTCGTCCTTTTCCACCGCCGTATCTTCATAGGTCAAGATCTCGCGCCCGTTCACCGTTGTGAGCAGGGTGAAGTCTTCCTCGCCCTGTGCTTTGCGATAGATACGGTAAGAGGTGGTGTTGATCTCGTTTGCCTTACCCCACGAAAGGGATATCTTGCCGACCTCGCCGAGTGCCGTCACGTTGACGATCGGGGTGGGAATGCTTTCGTACGCAATGGTGAAGGTGAGTTCCACCGTACCGACAAAGCGATTAACGCCTTCCACCGTCACCAGCGCCGTACCGACCGTGCCGTTGTTCGCATAGGTCACTGCCAGTTCACCCGCGGCATCCAGCGCCTCGCCGTTATAGGTCAGGAAAACAGCCGGAGTGAGCGGACACCCTTTGTAGTACGCCGTCGTATATTCCAGCGCGAGGTACTCCGCCAACAGCGTCTCGCGCGGCAGGGACGGTGCGGTGTGATCACGGTACGCATCGTCGCACACACTGCAGAGATACAAGGTGTAACCCTCTTCCAGATAGGTCGGGGTCACCACGATCTCTTCGTACGCGTGCGAGGCCTCACGCACCTCACCGCAAAGATTGCAATCGGCATCGCACGCATTATCGTATGCATGCTCGCACGTAAGTGCGTAATGCCACGTGGCATTCACAAAAGCATCGTTATCGTGGTAGATCACCATCTTCGCGTGATCCGCTTTACCGCCGCCGTAAAATACCTGTTTCAACATAGCGCAATCCGCAAACGCCGATTGCCACACCGTCGTGATACTTTGCGGAAGTCGCACGACCGCCAAAGTCGCGCACCCCGCAAACATACCGCCTTCGATGACGGTCAAACTCGCGGGAATAGTTACGGTCTTCAGCGAAGTGCAACCGAAGAAAGCCAGACTGCCGATCGAGGTCAGCGTATCGGGAAGGCTCACGGCAGTGATGGACGTACAACCAGAGAAGGCGTTGCCGCCGATGCGCGTCACACCGTAGGGAATCTCCACGAGTACCGTCATCGACTCGGGACCGTCAGACGAGGAAGACCCATCCTCGCTGCCGCCATCCGCGGTGAGCACGGTCATCTTCTCAAGGCTCACACAGTTTTCAAACGCATAGTCCTCAATGATGAGCAGGGCGTCGTATACGTACACCTGCGAAAGGGCAGTACACTGTGTAAACGTGCCGTTCTTGATGCTTGTCACACACGGCGGGAGGGTTATTTCCGTAAGCGAAGTACACCAACAGAACACATTATTACCGATATTCGTTACGCTGTCGGGAAGGTTCACTTCAGCGAGCGCGCCACAGTAGTAAAATGCCGCATCGCCAATGGTGGTCACACCGTAGGGGATGACCACTGAAGTGATCTGATCGCGGCAGTAAAACGCGTCGCTTCCGATCGCCGTCACGGGATAACCGCCGAGGGTAGCAGGCAACACGATGTTGCCTGCGATATCGCCGTTCACACCCGTGAGGGTGGCTTCGCCGTTTTCGACAGTGTAGGTGTATGCACCCGCATACGTATCCGCACCGCAGAGATCACACAAATTATCGTCACCAAAATCGTGGATACAGCCCGCCTCCGCACAGTTCCACGTAGCGTTGGTCAGGTATTCATTATCGCTGCCGACGGTGATCGTCGCGCGATCTGCCTCGGTGCCGTCGTATTCCACCGTTTTCAGTGCGGTGCAGTCGTAAAACGCACCGTCACCGATGCTCGTCACCGTACAGGGGATAAACACCTTCTCCAGCGACGAGCAATACCGAAACGTGTTGTTCCCGATGGTCTGCACACCGTCGGGAAGAATCACCTCGGTTATGTTGCGGCAACCGTAAAATGCGCCGCTAATACTCATCACGGGGTAGGAGTTGAGTTCAGACGGCAGATAGATCTTACCGCGGATGACGCTCGCCACCGACGAAAGGGTTGCGTAGCCGCCTTGGGAATAGTACCCATAGCACGAAAGATACTTGTCCGTACCGCAGCGATCGCACAGGTTACCATCACTCCAGGTATGCAGGCAATCGGTAGGCAGGTAGTATACCGACGCCGGCAAATAGCCCATCATATAATCCGGCTTCAAAGGGCCGTTGCTGTCGCCGATATATATGCTGTTCCAACTTCTTGACGTACCGGCATAGAACACCGCTTCCAACGAAGAGCAATCCGCAAACGCGTAACTTTCAACGGTGGTCACGCTGTTTGGAATGTAGATCGACACGAGCGAATAGCACAGATTGAAGGTGCTGTCCTGGATCGTGGTCAACCCGTTGGGCAGATGCACATAAAGCAACCCGTAACAGTACGAAAACGCACCGTAGCCGATGGTCTTTACGCTGTCGGGAATGGTCACCTCCGTCAGGCTGCCGCAATTCTCAAATGCTTTCGAGCCGATCGCCGTCACGGGATACCCGTCGATCATTTCGGGGATATTCAGTTTCCCGCTGATCGACTTATCCTGAACGCCGGTGATGGTCGCCTCGTCGTTCACGGTGGTGTAGGTGAACACCGTACTCCAGTCTTCCACGTCTTCCCATATCTCGGGCAATTCGACTTCGATGTCACCCATCCCCAAGGAATCTTCCGCTTTGGCGATGAACTCAAATTTCACCACCCCCGCAGGAAGCATCGAGATCAGCAACACGGCTGTCAAAAAAATGGATACGATTCGTTTCATTGTTCTCCTCCTCGCAATGTATACCGCATAATATGTCTTCTATATTAGCATACACGTATCGCTTTTGCAACACTTTCTTGATTTGTCAAGCTAAAACGGCACCCGGGCCGTTTGCTCAGGTGCCGAAACCGCGTTATTCTGTGGTGAGTTGTCGCGAAATATCCGCAAATTCTGCGGGCAGTACCTTCTCCACCGCGCGGTCGTAGGTCAAAAGCCCGTTGGTCTCCTCCTCCACGTCGGAGACCTGCGTGTACACCGCGGCACTAAGTCCCGCTCGCACGAGCGGCAACACCTCGTCGGTGTACAGCCGCCTGAGTGCCGCCACGAACTCTTCGCGGGCGCTGTATTTGCCGTAGCCGTAATTTTTGTCGGTGCGGTACACGTGCCCCGCTGCTTGATAAGAGTACCCGCCGAATTCCGACAGCACGAGCGGCTTATCCTTTATCCGCATTTTGAGACGGCGGAAATAGATATGGCGGCTGTCCACGTCGCTCTTTGCGCCGAGAAACCAGCCCGAGGTCGTGTCGATAAACCGCGACCCGTCCAGTACTTTCAGCCGTTCATACATCTCGTCGCCGCAGAATTGCCCCCACCCTTCGTTGAAGATGGTCCAATACACGACACACGGGTGATTTTGCAGTTGTTTTACCGTCTTTTCCATACCGTCGATAAAAAATCGGCGGGTGGGACGGTGACGGTGCAGGCGACGGTCGTTTCGGCGGATCCACCCCACCGTCGGCAGGGCGGTATCCCGCAAAAAGCGGTAGTCGCCGTTGTTCACCATATCCTGAAACACCGCCATACCGAGACGGTCGCAATCGTAATAAAACCGTTCGGGCTCCACCTTGATGTGCTTGCGGAGCATATTGAAGCCGAGTGCCTTCATTTTTTGGATGTCCGCCGTATAGCCTTCGGGAGATGCGGGAGTGAACAGGCCGTCCTGCCAGTAGCCCTGATCGAGCAGACCGTGGAAGAAGTAGGGCTTGCCGTTCAGGCACAGCCGCGGCACCCCGCCCACCGTTTCGGTCGTCAGCGTGCGCAGGGCAAAGTAGGATTCCACGCGATCGGTCGCGGTGGTGATGGTACAATCGTACAAATGCGGGGTTTCGGGTGTCCAGTGCCGCGGGTTGGGAATGGTGAGGGTCGCCGTGCCGTTAATGATCGGCACGGTAAGGTCGCCCACCGTAAAGGTGCCGTCCTCGGCGCCGTCCACCGTGACGGTCACGGTGTCAAGGGTCACGTCAAATTTCACACCGCGGACAAATTCCTGCGGCACGCTTTCCAGCCACACCGTCTGCCAGATGCCCGACACGGGGGTGTACCACATTCCGTGCGGAGTGGCCGTCTGCTTGCCGTAGGGGAGCACCCCGTCCAGCCGCTCGTCCACCGTCACCTCCAACTCGTTTTCCTCCGACAAAATGTCGGTCACGTCGAAGGAAAAGGCGTCGTAGCCGCCGAAGTGTTCGCCGAGCAGGAAGCCGTTCAGGTACACCCGCGCCACCGTGTCCACTGCGCCGAAATGCAGCAGTACCCGCTCGTCCACGAAGCCGTCGGGCAACGTAAACGTGCGGCGGTAGCGGCGGACGTCCTCCGTCGGGAACACCTCACCGATACCCGACAGCGCACTTTCGGGACAAAACGGCACTTGGATGGGACGCTCGTCGCCATCCTCTCCCGCCCAAAACGTCCATTCGCCGTTCAAACAGAGAAAGGAGTCGCGCCGCAACTGCGGGCGGGGATATTCATTCCACGGGATCATTTGGTTTTCTCCTTTTCACCTTATGAAATCACACTACTCTCAAACTTGCTTCGGCGTTAGGCGGTCTCTTGTTTGGTTTGACTACCTTATGAAATTACACTACTCTCAAACCAGCGGCATACTGGACGGTCTGAAGAATCTGTTTGACTACCTTATGAAATTACACTACTCTCAAACTTTATCAGCCGCGCAAAGTTCGTTACAAGGGTTTGACTACCTTATGAAATTACACTACTCTCAAACTATCTGTTTTTGCAGATCAGCCTTTTGGGAGTTTGACTACCTTATGAAATTACACTACTCTCAAACTGCGGGCATAAGTAATATACGCGGCACTATTGTTTGACTACCTTATGAAATTACACTACTCTCAAACAACGTCGTATGTTCCTCGTTCCCAATAGGAGTTTGACTACCTTATGAAATTACACTACTCTCAAACTGCCTAAACAAAAAAAGAGCAGCCGTGAAGGTTTGACTACCTTATGAAATTACACTACTCTCAAACCGCCGCAGAAAAGGCGACGGCGGAGAAATAGTTTGACTACCTTATGAAATTACACTACTCTCAAACTCTCTGACGCTGCTCCAGAGCATAGACTCGGTTTGACTACCTTATGAAATTACACTACTCTCAAACTACATCCTTCTGCCAGATGGCCTCCACGAAGTTTGACTACCTTATGAAATTACACTACTCTCAAACCGTATATTTCGGGCTGATTTAATACAAATAGTTTGACTACCTTATGAAATTACACTACTCTCAAACTTTGCTTCGGGCTTCTTCGCTTCGCTTCTCGTTTGACTACCTTATGAAATTACACTACTCTCAAACTGCAAGAGCATCCGCTCATATATCACGAGCGTTTGACTACCTTATGAAATTACACTACTCTCAAACCTTGCAATCGTCTTCGCACATTTCAAACTGGTTTGACTACCTTATGAAATTACACTACTCTCAAACAATCGTTATCGGAGCAATATCACCCGAGAAGTTTGACTACCTTATGAAATTACACTACTCTCAAACGAGCAACGCGGTCAACCTCTCAACCTCTGCGTTTGACTACCTTATGAAATTACACTACTCTCAAACTTATCACTGGTAACACGATCAATAATGGGTGTTTGACTACCTTATGAAATTACACTACTCTCAAACGGACGAATTGGCTTGGCAATTCAATGTTGTGTTTGACTACCTTATGAAATTACACTACTCTCAAACGCTTCGATCTTCGTATGCAAATACGCCGTCGTTTGACTACCTTATGAAATTACACTACTCTCAAACGCAGACCGCATCCTTTTCGCCAGCCTTGAGGTTTGACTACCTTATGAAATTACACTACTCTCAAACGACGCCGCCTTGAAAAGGCACTTTGCTCAAGTTTGACTACCTTATGAAATTACACTACTCTCAAACAAAGCAGTCAGCGCGACGGCTATGACCACGGTTTGACTACCTTATGAAATTACACTACTCTCAAACTTGAAATGCGAAAGAATGTTGATGTATAGAGTTTGACTACCTTATGAAATTACACTACTCTCAAACTAGGAGTAACGAATACAGGCGAAGAAGTGCGTTTGACTACCTTATGAAATTACACTACTCTCAAACGACAAGGTCGCACACAGTCCACTACCTCAAGTTTGACTACCTTATGAAATTACACTACTCTCAAACTTTTAATGGTGTTATAGTCTTATTCTTTTAGTTTGACTACCTTATGAAATTACACTACTCTCAAACTTTTGTCTTGATTTGTAATATATGAGCGGAGTTTGACTACCTTATGAAATTACACTACTCTCAAACTCTTTGTTGGTAATGTATGAACGAATATTTGTTTGACTACCTTATGAAATTACACTACTCTCAAACGTTAGTCCGTTTAACTGGTTTAATATGGCGGTTTGACTACCTTATGAAATTACACTACTCTCAAACCTTATTCCGTTTAACTGGTTTAATATGGCGGTTTGACTACCTTATGAAATTACACTACTCTCAAACGTGCGCTCCGTATCGGCAAATATCCACGGAGTTTGACTACCTTATGAAATTACACTACTCTCAAACGACTTCTTTGGCGTGAGAGCCAAGTCTTTTGTTTGACTACCTTATGAAATTACACTACTCTCAAACAACTACCATTTAACCGCTATCGAACAGACCGGTTTGACTACCTTATGAAATTACACTACTCTCAAACCTCAAATGAGAGTATGCTACCCACACTACAAAGGGCAGGGCATTTCATAAGACAGTATCAGTATACTACACACCTCCTCCTTTTTCAACTATTTCGCAAAAATCGCAATCGTAAAGGATCACGCGCTCATATGGGGTTTTTTGAAATGTGCAGGCATTCTCAACCACCAGCAACGGGATGTGGCGGTTAAGCATATCCGCGTAAAGCAGCGTCAATTCCTCCGCATTAAAAAACACGTGGGGATTCAGCAACACAACGCAGTGCGGCGGTACATACGTATTCAGCAAATGAAGGTAATCCACCAACGTATTCAGCACCGCCGTTTGATCGGTTATCGGACTCAACGCCATCGCTTTAAACAGGGCGATCAAATCCACGTCACTGCAAAAATCAAAATCGAATTCAAACGCGCTTACGATTGTTTCCATATACTTGACAAGATGGGTTTTCAGCGCTACGGTTTCGATGGGACATTCGTTGTGACAGTATGCTTCGATCTGCTCATACAGTTTTTTCAAGATCGCATTCGAATACGTTATACTAAAATAGTCGTGAACGACACAGACGTTTCCGCGGCTTTTGAACGGGGTGTAATCTTTGGAGAATACGATTCCTTCCTCCTCTGTCTCCCCGCTCAACAGGGCCCCGTATATGCGGCGAAACAGCGTTTGCTCCTCCAGGCACAGCACGGGAACCGTCCCCTCATCCAAACGTATCGGTTCGGACAAAAAATCGAAATTCGCCATAATCATAAGATCAGCAACCTTTCGTCCGTGTGAATCACGTTGGTGTGGCTTTTTCCGCAGATATGCTCCATTTTGGCAAATTGCTTTTCGGTGATGGTAAGCGTTTGTACCAATCCTTTCGGCGGCTTTTCCTTTTTCAATTCCGACACGATCTGCTCCGCCTGCGTATAGTTCAGCGCCAACTTGGCATACACCGATTCCTGCAGCATCATAAATCCGCTTTTCACCAGAAAACGGCGGAACTTTCGGTAATTTCGTTTCTCTTCACCGGTTTCGACCGGCAGATCAAAAAATACGATCACTCTCATAAATCTATAACTCATAGTTGCAAAAACAGATGCGGGAAACGTCGTTTTCCTCAATCGCAAACAACACGCTTTTCACGTACACTTTAATCGCGTTCAACAGTGTCTGGCTCTTTCCGTCAATCACCACGTCCTGACTCAGCAATTCCAAAACTTTGCGTTTTTCTTCCTTTTCAAACGCCGTGGGCATGGTGTTTCTCACACAGCGATCCACCACCGTGCGAAGCGGCTCCATAATGTCGCTCCCCAGATTAAACGGATTGAACATATTGTTGTGAAAAATACCAAGTTGTGTGAGATAGCCGTTGCAGACGATCTCACGGTTGACGCAGGACAAAAGAATCCCGTAACCGTAATCCAACATAGCGTTGACAGGGGATTCCGCCGTACGGGAAAACGCTTTGCCGAACAGGGCGTTAAAATACACCTTGGCTGCATGCCCTTCGCGGTTGGTCGCATCATTGAACTCCAACTCTTCAAGATAGCGGGCAAGTAACGCCGCCTCTGATAGCTGAAACGCCGCCAGCGTCTCTCGCTGATTTTTGATCTTTTCGCGCACGATGGCGGTCCACGCCGCCTGCTTGGCAATCGGTAGCCATTCCGTTTGACGGCGCACCTTGAGCGCGGTATCGTGACAGCCGTAATACGACACCAGTTCGGAGGAGGGATGGCGCTTTTCGTCACAGAAGATCACCTTGATCTTCCGGCGGGTCAGCTCGCTGAGCAGGGCGGTCGTTATGGAGGAGGCGGTGTTTTCAATCAGCAAAACCGAGATCTCGCTGATGTGTACCCGCACCGTTTCCTCGCAGTTGCGAACCACCATATACCCCAGTTTCAAGTCCAGTTTGGAAGATCTTGAAACGACTACCGTGCGCCATCCCATATCCGTCCCTCCGTTAATCCAGCAATTCCAGTTCCTGTTCAAACAGACCGGTCACCGACTGATGAATGATCTTGAACGATTTGGCGCTTTTGACCGGTGCGATTTTGCTACTCCCTGTCACGATGCCGCTTCTGTTAGACTCCCCTAACAATGTCAGATCGCCCGACAAAATATTGGCATGCAGGATATTCAATAGCTGCCGTAAAACCTCACACTGTTTTTTCAGCGACAAACCTTCAAAAACCGTGCGCTTTGTACGCATTACGGTGGCTATGTTTGAAAACTTAACTTTCAAAACGGTATCGTTAAGCTTGCTATCCAATATGTCGTACAGACCGATATTTTCTTCCGTCGTGATGCCGTCGAAGGTGGTAATCGGTTTTTCCTGCCGCAGTTCAGCACACTTGTTCAGATAAGTTATCACCTTTTTGGCATACCGCTCCCACGCGGGGGCAATTACCAACTGCATAGCAGGTTTGTATACAAGCGCGGCACCGCCACTGCTTTTTTGACTGATATGCATACGAAAGCCGTCGATGCTGACGAGAGTATTGTATTTCACGCACGGAAGCAGCACCGTGGTATCCGCCCCCAATTTTTCATCGACAAACGCTTTGCGGTTCAACAAATAGCGCGACTCTTCGTGCAGATCGATCGGCACGAATTGCTTGACCGTCTTCCCCTTTTTGTCCATATACGAAACCAGCGCAAAGTAGGTCGAAGACGCCTTGTTATATCCGCCGTACTTTTCGATATCGCTTCGCGGGGAGTTCGCTTTTATCGGCACTTGTCCCAAACCCTTTTTCAAAATATTTTGATCGAACAAGCCACCTTTTTTCTTATAGGCATACCGCGTGAAGCGCACGTTGTTTTTAGCCATCGTCTTTTTCACGGTTACCATTGAAGCCTCCGCACCCGAAGCGCACCATGCGTGTTCAATATCGTAGGCGTACATCTTGTTGAGGCTCACCTTGCCGGCTTGCAGATTGGCGATAAACGCGGCTTTGTTGTGATTGAAGCGCGTGTTATACACGTTACCCACCACAATGTTGAGATACGCATCCTTCGCGTGGTGAAGATCGTTCACCTCACGACATTTGACAAACTCGTTCTTTTCGCGGAATTCCGACACCAACCCCGCTTTTACGTAAACGACCTCCGTGTCGTCGTACCGTTTTTTCAAAAGCTGTGCGATCGCCTTCGTGGATTGGCGCGTTTCCACCAGCTGACGGTTGATGAAGGAGGACAGCTCCTCGTCGCTGAGCGGCGTACTGCGTGTAAGCCGTTCAAACTTCTTTTGGCTGATAAGTCCTCTATCCAAAAGCATTCTCCAGAAGTCGATGCGCTCATCGCGAACAGCCTGCGCGATCGGATATGCATTATCCTTATCTGCGTTGACCGTTTTCGTAACCAGTACACGATTGTCCAAGCTGTCGTCCTTGACCTTGGAGCGAGGGAAAATGTGGTCGATATCGTACAGATTGCGGTTGTAGATCTCCTCGAGAGGAATCACCTTGCCCGTATACATACACCGACCAAACTGCGTATAGTAGAGGTACAGTGCGTCACGGCGGAATTCGTTTTCCTCGGTGTTTTCCAACGCGGCATACAGTTCTTCGTTATCCTTTTTACAAGCCTTATACAAATCCAAAAGACGCTTTTTACGCGAAACGGTACGCTTCTTTTCTTCCTCTCCCCGTGCAACCTCCACGAAGATCTTTTTGGGAGCGCATCCGTTGACTTTTACCAATTCTTCCACGATACGCATCGCCTGATAGATCGGGCGCTTGACCTTCGGCGAAACGTACAGTTCTTCCACTTCCCGTTTCAGGGAGGTAAACTGCCGTTCGCCGTTCGCCTCGTCGATGGCATTCCAAAAACCGTAGTTATTGCTCAACAACTGCATCAGATTGTCGTTGGTGTCCCAGAGAAAACCGATGATATTGTTAACCTCACCGGTTTCGACAGACATTGCTTCCACTCCACACAAAAATTCGCGAGACAGCCGCCCCCAGCCGTTATATTTCAACTTGCTGATGCGTGCAATATCGTCATTCGAGCATACGTCGCCAAGCAACGCGCGCAACCGCTTTTTTAACAGAACCGTATCGTCACCGAAAATGGTGATGATCTTGATCGCCTCTTCGATCAGCGCTTCGCTGAGGCCCATATCTGCAAAATCACGATGCGATCGCAGTGCGTTTTTGAAATCTCCGTCAATGCCGGTGATCTCGCCGTCAATACCCAAAGAATTCAAAAACTTCCGCAACCGCGCCATCGTAACCTTTTTGTTACGCTCGAACAGATCGGTATATATTTTTTGCTTCAACTCAACGGTGATGCTTTGTCCGTCAATTTTCAGGTTATTCAGTTCGTTCAATACGGCAAACTTACTGTACAAGAGCGACTGCTTCGGCAAAACGTCCGCACCGAACAAATACGTGCATTTGCCGGTAAGATTTTCAATAAAGCGTTCTGCGCTGGTATCCACGTCCACCACTTCGTGGAAATTCCACGGATAGATCGTGCCTTCCGTGCGTTCCACCCACGCATAGGGACTGTGTCTGTTCAACGGACCGACGTAGTACGGGATCCTAAAGGAAAAGATATCGATAATTTTTTCGGATACGGATTTTCCGTTTCCATCACACGCGGCGAGGAAGGGAAGATAATCGGCGGCTTTTTCCAGAATGGCGATCAACTCCGCCTTGTTGACCTGCATAGGAATTACCGCGTTATCCTTGCTTGTGATCTTCGGCAGAAAGATCCCCGCTTCAATGTCCGCGTACATCGTACGATAGCGTTCATCAGGGCACTCCTTCGGAAGCAGTTTTTTCAAAAAGTCAATAAGATCCGGCTGTCGGCATTTCTTCTCGACCCCTCCCTTTTTACAATGGCCGGAATAGGAGAGATAATTGCACAAGTCCTTTTTATTCTCGCAGAAGACGGTTTTGTATTTGGCGGGAAGGTATTTTTTCACAAACGCCTTCAGCAGAGCCAAATCACTTCTGTGTTTTTCGTAAACGTCACATTTGGCGTAGGAGATATATCGGTGATCGTTCAAAATATCCGCCAGCAACGCCCAATCGTATACGGCTTTGATCCGTTCAAGCAGCCCAAAACGCTCTCCGTAAACCGCTTCATATGTCGCCGCTTTTTCATCGTACCCACTTGAAAAGGAAACCTTTGCCGCTTCCGAATCCTTCAAGGCCTCATCCGAAAACAGTGCTGCCGCCGATGCCGTTCCGCCTGCCAGCAGCGTCAGGATCGCATTGCTCGGTTCGTCCTTTTTCCCTACGGAAAACAGCGATGCCAGCGCGGCTTTTTTGGCAGTAACAGTCAGCCTTTTGTTTTTGAGCAAGCCGCCGAGCGCGTCGGCTTGGGTGCATTCCAGGCGAATGCCGCACGCCTCCTCCACGTATACGGTCAATTCATCCCAGACCTCTTGGAAAGATGGGGTCCCGTCCTGCCCGAGTGCTTCGGAATCGAACAGAAAATGTCCACGGTTTTTAACAATATGACTGACTGCAAGAAACACAAGGCGCACGTCAAATGCTTCGTCACCCTCAAGCAACGCTCTGCGCAAATGGTAGATGGTAGGATACTGTTTATAGTAATCCTTATCCGTAAAATTCACATCATTGAACAAGGAAAACTTGCCTTTTACCGATTTGTCCTCTTTCCACAGATTGCTGTCGTGCAACCGTTGAAAAAAGGCAATGTCTTTTTCTGCAATCGCTTCGCTGAACAGCATCTCCAGACACTGCAAGCGGAATTTATTGCGCTGCGTTCTGCGTCGCGCCGTACGAAAAGCACGGCGCTCCTCTGCAGTTTGGCTCTCATCAAGCAGACGGATACCCCATTGCGCATTCCCCTTAAATTTCAAAAGATTGTAGCGGGTATCCGTGGCTGCCCAACCGACCGAATCGGTGCCGACATCCAGTCCAATGTAATACTCACGCTCTTTTTCCATTATTTTCCCTCCATCTATTGACATTTGATTTTTCTGTGCTATAATGAAGATGATCTCATCTACCTTATGAGATTACACTACACGTTCAAATAAAAATTTATTCAACCCGTCGCTTTGCGACCTCACAGTGTGTGAGACCAAGACCTGCTCCGGCAGGTCTTTTTTATTATCATTATACAGCACCCTTTGTACAATAAAACGGACTCACCGCTGCGCCCCCACAGAATTTTTATGTTTTCTCCTTCCTATTAGAGGAATCAGCGGCAACACCACCACCGCGGCGATCAGTGCCGCCAAAAAGATGGTGTTGTTCGGCACGAACGAGGTGGTACCGTCATCGTTCAACACGGTGGCGGCATTTTTCAGCACGGCGGCACCGACGGCAGGCCCCACCACACCGGGAATCAGCACCTGCCCCACGATGCGAAGCCCTTGGAACATCCCCGCCTTGCCTCTGGGCGTGCAGTCGCGGATCATCGCGCCAAACACCGCCGCACCACTCAAATACCCGCACATCATCAGCAACGAGCCGACGAACACGAGTGCCGTTTGTGTAAAGACGAACAGTATCACGTATCCCGCGCACAGCATCCCCATCGCGGGGAGAAGCGCACGCACAAACCCGACGCGGTCATACACGCGTCCGTACACGGCGGTGAACACCGACGCCAAGATCACGGCAGGTGCCATAATAAAGACGTAATTTTCCAGCCCTAACGTCACGTTGTAGTACAAGATCAGATACGGCATAAAGATCTGGATGGAAATGCCAAACACCGCAAAGGCGAGCAACGTCACGTAGAGCGGCGCGTTTTCACGCACCACCGACGGGCGAAACCCATACACGATATTGGCGAAATACCGCGCATTTTCGGGGCGTTTCACCGCCGTCTCCCGCATCAAAAACAGCCCCAGCACGCCGATCAACAGTACCGCCGCACCAATGATGAGGAAGATCGCCGTCCAACTGGCGGGAAGTGACAGGTCAAACGCCATGAACCCGCCGAACACCGCCAAGATCGCCACCAGCGGCATCATGGCATTGATCCCTTCCGCCGCACCGCGCCCTGCCTCATCGGTCGCGTCGGTCAGCCACGCGTTGAACGCGGCGTCGTTGGCAGACGAGCCGAAAAAGGTCATCACGCAGTCGAGCAGAATGGTGAGCGACACCCCCGCCGTCGCCGCCGAAACGGTGGCAGGCAGCATCGGTTCCAGCACGTCCAACCGCAACAAGGCAAACGCCATAATGGACACGCCCCACAGTATGTATCCGCCGCAGATGAAGAGTTTGCGCCGCCCGAGTTTGTCCGACAGGGCGCCGATAAGCACGGTGGTCAGCGTCGCCGCCACGGCGGACGCCGCCACCATCACCGAGATCGCCTCAGCGGATGCGTTGAACATACGGTAGATGAACACGTTTAAGTACATATTCTCCACCACCCATGCGATCTGCCCGACCAGACTGAAGACGACCAACGTCGGCCAAAACGCACGGGGATATTTTGAAGTCTTCATTTGATCACTCCCTTTGATAAAACGATTATACACCGAACACACGAAAAAAGCAACGGCGGAGTGAGACCACTCCGCCGCTTTGGTATGTATGCGAATGGATAACGGGTTTCTCACGAAAAGAACCACACGCCCAAGGTCATCAATTCTACGAACTATACCTGTTGCTTTCATAATATATAATAATCTCCTTGCTTTACAAAATTGTACTGTTAGTATCTGTAAAACAAGGAGATTTATACTGCGCAAAAGAAGTCATTCTCATCAACAACCGCCAGTTGTAAAAAATACTATTTGCAGTTTATTGCATTTTTATTTCTTCATAAGTAAAATGAAGAAAAGGAGGATGTGTTATGACTTTAGGTAATGCAATAAATAAATTAAGAACGGATAGCAATCTATCTCAAGAGCAGTTCGCAACACTGTTTGGGGTCTCCCAGCAATCGGTACAAAAATGGGAAAATGGGGATTCTGTTCCCGAACTAAGCAAAATTATAAAAATTTCCAAGCATTTTGGTGTTTCGCTTGATGCGTTAATTTTGGGGAACGACAACCGCATTGTGGAAGAAATGAAGGGCACGAATCAGATAAAGCCGCAATATACCAATATTCACGACTGGGAATTCTATTCTTCCAATTTAATGACGGAATATCAGCAATCCATAGAAGAGGGTTTAGATATCGAATCCTATAAAGATGTTTTTTTAGCCGTTTCAAGATTGCCCAAAGACGAAAAGAAGAAAAATTTCGGCGACGTTCTTTTTGAAATCGTAGCAAATGCAAAGCAAAAAGAAGGGTATCCATATATTGAGCCATCCGACCTTGAATCTATAAAAAATTTGAGAAAGTCCTATCCTTATGAGAAAAATGCTGTCACAAATTCGGAAAGCAAGATTCGCGGTGCATGGATGGGTAGAATTTGCGGATGTCTGCTCGGTAAGACTGTAGAGGGAATTCGTACCGATGAGTTGATTCCTTTTCTGAAGGAAACCGGAAACTATCCTATGCACAGATATATTCTTCACAGCGATTTGAATGATGAGATTCTCAATAAATATAAATTTCCTTTTGCAAGCCGATGTTATGCCGACGCCGTTGACGGTATGCCGGAAGACGACGATACCAACTATACCGTTCTTTATCAGGAAGTCATAGAAAAATACGGCCGCGATTTTACTCCTTTTGATGTTTCACGCGCATGGCTCGCTTATCAACCCAAAGATGCCTATTGTACTGCCGAGAGAGTTGCTTTTTGCAATTTTGTAAAAGGATATGAACCACCTGCTTCTGCTGTTTACAAGAACCCTTACCGCGAATGGATCGGCGCACAGATTCGAGCCGACTATTTTGGATATATCAACCCGGGCGATCCCGAACTTGCTGCCGAAATGGCTTGGCGCGACGCCTCGATCTCGCACACAAAGAACGGAATCTACGGTGAAATATTTGTGGCGGCAATGCTATCCGTTGCGGCAGAAACTGACAATATCAAAGATATTATACTCGGCGGCCTTGCGGAAATTCCGCATACCTCCAGATTATACAAAGAGATTCTGTCTGTAGTGGACGGATTTGAAAACGGCGTTTCTCAAAGCGTATGTTTTAAGGCCATTCATAAAAAATACAACGAGCACAGCGCGCACGACTGGTGCCACACCATTTCCAACGCAATGATCGTAGCGGCATCTTTACTCTACGGTGGGGGCGATTACGGCAAATCGATCTGTATGTCGGTAGAGGCCGGTTTTGATACGGATTGTAACGGCGCTACCGTTGGTTCTGTTCTCGGTATGGCCAACGGAATAGAATCCATCCCCGAATATTGGACAAAACCGATCAATGACACATTGCACACATCCATTTTCGGTATTGATACCGTTAAAATAAGCGATAGAGTAAAGCTTACTTTGGAACATATTAAATAATGGTATATTTGCAAAAACGAGGTGAATTTCACCTCGTTTTTGTTATGTATGCCATTGTAATACGAGCCTCGATTCTACGAACTATTCCAGTTGCTTTCATATAAAGGGTTATTACCTTTTGTATTATTGTTACAACCGCAGAGGGTAACAAGCTTCGCTCATCCGTCAAAAATTGGTCTTGTACGCGGCGCGAGGTTCTGACCCGAGCCTCCGTTCTTCGAACGATTCCTGCCGTTTAGGGTAAGTAATCAACCTCCAAGCAGATGCCACGCCCCCCTTCTCGCTCAAAACGCAAAAAATCTCCTTGTTTCAGGAACAAGGAGATTTTTTATTACTCTTCGATCAGGTATTTTTCATGATAACCGTGCCGATGCATTCGCTGACGTGTTCGCAAGCGTCCGCGCAGGCTTCAAAGCAGTCGTAGATCTTGCAATACGAGATCGCCGTATAGGCATCCGCGGGGTTCTTGGAGATCTTACGCATCGACGTGAGATACAGCTGGTCACATTCTTCCTCGACATCGTTGAGGGTGATGATCATCGACTTGATCTTCTTGGACCGCTTGAAGTTCTCGAATTCCGTCATCAACTCGCACAGCAGTTCGCAGGAATGGACGATCTTCTTGGCAAATTCGATGATATCAAGATCCATCGATTTGATATTGTAAATATAGAACTTCTGCAAGATCTCTTCGATCTTGTCCGGTACCTGATCCAGCGTCTGACTGAGCATCGCCAGATCCTCACGGTCAACGGGCGTAACGAACGCCTTTGCCAGCGCCTCATTCATTTCGTGTTTCTTGACATCGGCACTGTGCTCGATCTCGTGCATTTCCTTGAGCATCGTCTCAATGTTCTCGGGAGCGTAGTTTTCCAGACACTTGACCAGATAGACAGCTGCCTGCTTCGCGAGTTCGGCACACGCGATGAAGTTTTCAAAATAGAATTTATCACCTTTAGCCATTTTCAACATTCCTTTCGGTTAAATAAAAATCAACAAGAACAGTTTGGTCACCAGGAAAGCGAGAAGTCCGCAACCGGGGAAGGTCAGTATCCACGTGAGTACCATTTCCTTTACCACGCCGAAGTTGATCGCGGAAACCCGCTTTACGGCGCCGACACCCATAATAGACGTAGTTTTTACGTGAGTAGTGGAGACGGGCAAGCCGAACACCGAACAGAATACCAGAGAAAGCGACGACGCAATGTCGGCCGAGAACCCTTGATACTTTTCGAGTTTCACCATATCCATACCGACGGATTTGATGATCTTTTTACCGCCCATAGCCGTACCGATACCCATGACGATCGAACAAAGGATCATAAGCCACGTCGGAATGGCAAACGTGGACGCGGCAGCGCCCGTACCTTGCAAGGTAAACACACAAAGCAGAATAATACCCATAAATTTCTGTCCGTCCTGCGCGCCGTGCATAAACGCCATGGAAGCCGCACCAACGATCTGCGCGCCGCGGAAGAAGGGTTCCGTCTTCGGTCTGTTTGCCTTGTAAAAACATTGGGTTACCAGTTTGCAGATCACCCAAGCTAAGCCAAAGCCCAAAACGACAGAGATCACAATGCCGTAAACCACTTTCAACCACTGGCTCCACACGATGGCGTCAAGACCGCAAAGCGCCATAGCGCCGCCTGTCAGACCGGCTATCAGCGCGTGACTCTCACTGGTGGGGATGCCAAACACCCAAGCCAGTGTTGCCCATATCACGATCGCAAGCATTGCCGCACACAACACAACAATTACGGTCTTGCCTTCGACGTCGCCGAAATTCACCATACTCGTAATCGTCACGGCGACTTCGTTACTGATCTTGGTCATTATAAAGACACCGAGAAAATTGAAAACTGCCGCCATAAGTATGGCCGCCTTCGGGGGCATACACCGCGTGACGACACAAGTCGCGATCGCGTTGGGAGCATCCGTCCAGCCGTTTACCAGTATAACGCCGAGTGTCAACATTACGGCAACAAACAGCAACGGATTCGCCGTCATTTGACTCCAAAATTGTACTATTGAATCCATACCAAACTCCTTGTCAAATTTACCATACTAACTCACATTTTAACGCCTGTTGTCGAGTGTGTCAAGCGTAAAACGGTTTTCTCGCACAACGTACGGAAAATTTCGGATATTTATCCAAAATGTATGGATGATCAGCCACGATTTAAGGAACACAGAACAAACGAAAAAACTCCGCAGACTGTTGTCTGCGGAGTTTTGTGTTGGCGCCTACCTATCTTCCCGGGCCGCTTCCAGC
>CAZESL010000002.1:0-59718 GCA_964515215.1 uncultured Eubacteriales bacterium | reverse complement strand
TGTCGTCGTTGTGGCGGCTGTCGTTGCGGCTGTCATCGTGATGAAGAAGAAGGGCACTGACCCCACCGATGCGGAATAATCCGTAAACGGTTCTTCGAAAGTGAATAGCAAAGAATAGTAAGAACCGCCCGTTGCGTTTGCAACGGGCGGTTTTCTTGTGCGGGGTGTGCGGTAAACGGTATTGATATGGCGCTTATCGACGCGATGGTGGAAGCAACCAATGAGACCATTGCCAAACTGGTGGCGCAAAACCCCAACAACCGTGTGGGGATGTGACCGATACGAGCAAGCGCGCCAATGGCGGCACGTATACCCAGAACGGCCTGTTGCAGGCAATGGAACAGTTCCTCGCGGTAGAGGATACCACCGTGCCTGCGGGCCGCGTGCAGGCGGGTGCGGAGCGTATGCCCGTGCTGGTGCTGATGACCGACGGTGCGCCGACCATTGCCACCACCAACTACGTAAACGCGCACAAAGAGAACTCGAACCGCGGTGACGGTACCACTACGACCGATACCATTACCTTCCTCACGCAACTTACCGCTGCGTACACCCGCGGCAAGGTCGCGGCGCACTATTGCGAAACCGAAACGGATGAAGAAGAAATGCTGTTCTTCACCCTGGGTCTCGGTACCGAAAACAGCAGTGCCGCCACCGATACGTTGTATCCTGCGGGTTCCAACGCCACGCTGACGGAGTATTGGAACACCTATCTTGCGCAGACGAGCGGCAACGTTACGATCCACGACAACCTGACGGTGCCGTGTACGCCAACCGCTCCTACGGTTATCTCGGTGTTAACGGCGAAGGCGCGCTGGTGCTCGATACCATGACGGCCAGCGGCGGATCGTTCATCGTGATGCTGCTTTGCGGCAAGCGTCGCCGTGAAGACGAAGAAACCGCATAAAAACCAACTCCGGGCGGCGGCAGTTCAAACTGCCGCCGCCCGAAAGATATTATAAGAACTATTGACAAACGGCGCGGTTTGTGATATGCTGTCCGCACAGGCGTTGATAAAGAGGAGTAGCACGAAAACGCACTCACAGCGAGCAAGGGACGGTGTAAGCCTTGCAGCAGCACTCGTGTGAAAAACACTTTTGAGCCGCAGGCTGAACCCCTAAGGGGCAGTAGGCTGCGCCGTGTGCCGCGCGTTAAGCGGAGCCGCTTTGTCGGAAGTGAGGGATCTCCAAAAGGAGATACGTTAGGTGGTACCGCGGACATTTTACACTGTTCGTCCTAATACAGATTAGGGCGAACAGTTTTTTTATGGAGGGTTTTATGAAACGGTTGATCTTAAAAGAGGGCTACCGCCCCGTGCTGTCTTTGCGTGATACGGAACGCGCGATCAAAATGGTAAAGGACGGGTTCGAGCAACGGTTGGGTGCTGCCTTGGGGCTGGACCGTGTGAGCGCACCGCTCATCGTTGCCTCCTCAGCGGGTATCAACGACGATCTGAACGGCGTGGAACGGAAGGTTACCTTTGATCTGAAAGAGATTCCCGGTGAGTCGATGGAGATCGTGCAGTCGCTTGCAAAATGGAAGCGTATGGCGTTGCGCGATTACGGGTTTGGTGAGGACGAAGGGTTGTATACCGATATGAACGCCGTGCGCCGTGACGACGATATGGATAATCTGCACGCCGTGTTGGTGGATCAGTGGGACTGGGAGCGTGTGCTTCGTCCCGACGAGCGCAACGTTGACTTTTTAAAGCGGACGGTGCAGACCATTGCGGATGTGATCGCCGACACCAAGGAGATGGTGCGCGAAGTGTATCCCGCGTTGAAAGAGGAAGTACGCCGTGAGGTGTATTTTATCACCTCGCAGGAGTTGGAAGACCGCTTCCCGCATCTTACCCCCAAAGAGCGGGAGACCGCCATTGTGAAGGAGCAACGCACCGTGTTTATTATGCAGATCGGTGACGTGCTGAAAAGCGGCGAGCGGCACGACGGCCGCGCTCCCGACTACGACGACTGGACGCTCAACGGCGATCTGCTCTTGTGGAGTGACGTGCTGGAATGCCCTGTGGAGTTGTCCTCTATGGGTATCCGCGTCAATGCCGAGCGTTTGAAAGCCCAACTCAAAAAGGCGGGATGTGAAGAACGCCTGCAGTTCCCCTATCACCGCGCGGTGGCGGCGGGCGAGTTGCCGCTCACCATCGGCGGCGGTATCGGTCAGTCCCGCATCTGCTTGTTACTGCTTGAAAAACTGCACATCGGTGAGGTGTTGGCCTCGGTCTGGTCGGCAGACGACCACGCCGCCTGCGCCGCCGCCGGCATTCCGTTGTTATAAAAACAAAAATATACCCCTATATTTCGTCTCGAAATATAGGGGTATATTTATTAGAGATCACACCGTGCCGTCGCTTTCCATCAGCGTGATCTCTACGGTGATGGTATCCACTGTGGGACTGTTGCGTTGAATACGCATTAAGGTGACAGACACTTTTTCGCCCACCTTATATGAGGTGAGTTGTTCACGCATTTCGGCGTAACTCTTCACACGCACGTCGTTGATGTGGGTAATGATGTCACCCGCCTGTGCCTGCGTGCCCGCAAAGCAGGAATTCTGCCCGATGGCGGAGATATAGAATCCTTCGTAACCGCGGTAGGTATCAAAGGTGTATCCTTCGATGCCGAGCATCACGCGACCTTTCACGTAGCCGTAGGAGACGAGATCCTGCAAAATGGTTTTCGCTTCGTTGATCGGAATGGAGAAGCCAAGCCCTTCATAACCCTCCGCTACGATCTTTGCGGAGTTGATACCGACCACTTGACCCGAGGAGTTGAGCAACGGACCGCCCGAATTGCCGGGGTTGATGACCGCATCCACCTGCAGGCATTTGATCGCATAGTTGGTCTCTTCATAGACATCGCGGGCTAAACCCGAGACCATACCGCCCGTCACCGTCCAGCCGAGGCCGCTGTTGTTGCCCAGCGCCAGTACGCGGTCGCCCAACTGCAGAGCGTCGGAATCACCGAACACGGCGGGGGTCAGTTTTTTGGAATCGACGGAGATGACCGCCAGATCGGTGGTGGTATCGTATCCAACAACTTCTGCCTCGGCAAAGATGGTGCCGTCGTACAATTCCACTTCAATACGGGAATACAAAGCACGGGTGTCCTCGTTATACACGCAGTGTGCGTTGGTAATGATATAGCCGTCCGCCGTCCAAACGATGCCGGTCGCCTCACCGGCAGAAGTTTCTTCCACCGTTTGAGAGAAGAAACCGGTGCTCACGTTGGTGTACATACGGATGATGACGGTGGAATTCAGATTGTCCGCCACGATGTCGCGGGAGGAAAGCCCTTCTTCCTTAGGTTCAGTCGTCACGATGGGCGGTGCGTCGTTTTTATCGTCCTCGTCCGTGTCACCGTCCGAGACCGACACGTTCGATTTGCTCGTGCCGCTGTCGGTCTCCTTGCCGTCATCCAACAGTGTATAAACGAACAACCCTGCCGAAAGCAACACGCACGCGGCGCACACCACGCCCAATACGGCGATCCATACCGAGGAGGAGTTGCGCGGTTTTTTCGGCGGTGTGGGGGTTGGTGTCGGTGCCGACCACGTATAGGTGTTTGGCGGCGTGGCGGGTTGTTGTTGCCATCCGCGCGGTGCTTCGGACACGGGGGGCGGTGCGCCCCACGGGGTGGGTTCGCTCTGCCAACCGTTCGGCACTTCGGGAGTCGGCGGTGTAGGCGGTACGGGCGGCTCCTCGGGCACAGGCGGTGCAGGCGGGGCTGTCGGTGCCTCGGGTACGGGGGTACCCTCACCGTTATCGGGGCGGTAATCTTGCTCGTTCATAACGAAAACTTCCTTTCGTAGTATGCCATTAGTATATACGGGGAATATGTGTATTCTGTGTGCGTTTTTTGAAGAAAAATTAAACATTTTCGGGAATCGTCTGCACATCTTCGGCGGCGGGGAGCCAAAACTCGAATTCGCAGTACTCGTTTTCCACCGAACGTACCGCGATCTCACCGCCGTGCAGGCTGATCACGTTTTTCACGATATACAGCCCCAGCCCCACGCCCTGTTTATCTAAACTGCGGGAACGGTCGGACTTGTAGAAACGTTCAAAAATGTGCGGCATCTCAGGTGCGGGAATGCCGGCACCGCTGTTGCGTACACGGCAAAATACCCGCCCTTCGCGTGCGGTGAGTGCAATGGTGAGATCGCCGTCCTCATTTACGAACTTGGTGGCATTGTCGATCAGGTTGTACACCACTTGCCCGATAAGATCAAAGTCGGCTGCTACAGTGCACCGCGGTGCCTCTTCCAACCCGTGCACCGTCACCCGCTTGTCGCACAGCCGCTGTTCAAACGAGAGCAACGTGCGTCCCGCCATTTCGGTGAGGTCAAAGGCGACGGGGGTGAGTTTCAACTGGCCGCTGTCAATACGTGAAAGATCCAGCATGGATTTCACCAACCGCGCCAATCGCTTTACTTCCGCCGACACGATGCCGAGATAATGGTCGCGGCGATCGGCGGGGATGGTACCGTCCAGAATGCCGTCGATAAAACCCGCAATGGTGGTCATCGGCGTTTTCAGTTCATGGGAGATATTACTCACGAAATCGCGGCGCATATCCTCAAGTGAGGACAGCGAAACCGCCATGTTATTGAGTGCACCCGCCAGTTCCGCAACCTCATCGCGCCCTTTTACCGACAGCCGTGTGCTGAAATCCCCGCCCGCAAAGCGGCGGGTCGCCGCCGCCATTTCGCGCAGCGGACGCACCAAGCGGAAGGTCATCAGATACATAGCCGCAAAGGTCAGCGCCAACACCGTCATGGCAGACAGCAAAAATACCTGCAGGTTGCTCACGATGTATTCCACCAATCGGTCGGACGGAGAGGACACGAACACGTAGGCGATGATCTCGCGCTCAAACATCACGGGCGCGACCGCAGTGTATTGCCGCTCGGAATAGATACCGCCCAACTTTCCTTGAAAAAACCACGGGCGGTCGGGCGTGACGTTGGCGACCGTTGCCTGCATCAGTGAGGCGGGCAACACCGTATCGGACGGCACGTCCGCGGTAGCCAGCACCAGTGAGCCGTTGCCGTTTACCACCAGCACCCGCCCGAAATTGGCATCGGTTTCGGACAACAGGCGGAAAAAGGGCTGAAACTCTTCCCCGATGACGAAACCGTCACCCGCACGGTAGGTGTATGAGGCGGTGCATTCCGCCACCGTGACGGCACTCTGGCACAGCGATTCCCGCCGTTCGGTCGTCCAATAACGGGAGGAGAGCAGCGTCTGCGCACCGCACAATGCTACGAAACTCGCGAGTACCACCATGGCCACCACGGTAAAGTATTTGGAAAAAATACTTTTAAACATACGTCTTACGACTCTTTCACTTCAAATTTGTAGCCGACGCCCCACACCGTTTTCAGTGTCCAACTTTCCGAAACGCCTTCCAGTTTCTCGCGCAGACGCTTGACGTGAACGTCTACCGTGCGGCTGTCGCCGTAATACTCAAAGCCCCACACCTCGTCGAGCAATTGATCACGGGTGTACACGCGGTTGGGATTGCTTGCCAAATGGAAAATGAGTTCCATTTCTTTCGGCGGGGTGTCCACGGCTTTTCCGCGTACCTTCAACTCGTAATTTTCCATGTTGATGTACAAGCCGTCAAACTCCACCACGCGCGCCTTTTCATTCGTATCGCGGCCGCAACGGCGCAGAACGGCTTTGATGCGGGCGATCACCTCTTTCGCCTCAAACGGCTTGGTGATGTAATCGTCTGCACCGAGGTCAAGCCCCAACACCTTGTCGAAGACTTCGCCTTTCGCGGTGAGCATAATGACGGGGCACTGTGTCTTTTTGCGCAGTTCACGGCAGACCTGCCAGCCGTCCAAGTGCGGCATCATCACGTCGAGCAGTACCAGATCGGGCTGTGCCGTGTCAAACAGCGCGAGGGCACGCGTCCCGTCCTCGGCGATCACCGTATCAAAACCTTCTTTTTCCAGGTACAGCCGCAGAAGTTCACAGATATTGCTGTCGTCGTCCACGACCATGATCTTATAACCTGCCATATTGTTACTCCTTTCAAGAAGAGATCCGTTGCTTTCAGTGTAACAAATATTTATGAATAATATTTTAATGATATATTATGAAAGTGTCAAGAGTACGGTGTAAAAAAAGTACGGTTGACATTCCGAAAGTGAGCAGATATAATGAAAAAAGATAAACGAAAGGGTTTGATGATATGCGTACGGCTTCTCTCTTGTGTTCCATCGCCTCGTGGGTGTCGCTTACGGTGGCGCTGTTTTTTCAATTGCTCTTGATCTTAACGTTGTGGATGCCTCCGTTTTTCGACGCGATATTTCCGCTTGATCGGGTGGAAAACCCCGCGAACGCTGCCGCACTGCCGTGGTTGGTGACGGGCACGGTACTGTTCGTTGCGGGGTATTTCCTGTTTCGCTACATGCGGCGCGGGCGCTGGATCTGGTTCGCCGCAATGGCGGTGGGCGCGTTGATGCTGGCGGGCGTGGGGCTGTATTTGAAGAATATGTACCCCGAAACCGTGCTGGGTAACGATCAATACGGCGGATACAACTCGGCTGCCAAACTTGTGTGGCGGCATTTCACCCCCGTGTTTACGCTGGTATTTCATTTGCTTGCCGTGCTGTTTCGCGGGTTTGCGGAGGATAAAAAACTCGCCCGTGAAGCGATCACCGAGATCCAATCCCGTGCGGATGCACCGAAATGGGACTGAATGTGAGGTGCGGTCGATGAGAGTGATAACGGGACTTTTGGGATGCCTTTTATTGTTATCCATGTCTCTCGGTGCGGTGGCCGAGACGTTGCCGGATTACCCATACATTGCGGAGGGCGAGACGGTGTACGTGAATCTGTCTGAAGGTGAAACGGTACGGTATCTGTTCCGTGCCGAGGCGGACGGTGTGCATACGCAAGGTATGTCCTACAGCACCCACACCGTTATTTTGCATCAGGTGGACGGATATTCTTTTCCCGAGATGATCACCTCGTGGATGACGGACACGGCGCAAGGTACGCAGTATCGCCTCACGGCGGGAGACGTGTACATGGTGGAGATAAGCGGCCGACCGGGTTCGGCGATGGAAGACGGTATCTGGATACGTCGCGGCGATCCGCCGAAGAATGACTATCCCGTGTGGGATGTTTCGGAAACGACAAAACGCGTCGACCTTTCTTCTGCACAGAGTTGCCGCTATTACTTTACCCCGGACCAAAGCGGGGAATACGCGCTGTTTTCCGCCTTGCCGTTTTCGATGGATGTTTTTGATGCCGAAAAGGAACGTGAGATTCCCGGCACGGCCTGCGTCGGCGGCTTGTATACGCTGAATGCGGGGCAGACCTACACGCTGGAACTGACGGGACGTAATGAGCAAGCAAACGGCGACGTGTTTCTGGAACGAGTGCGTCCTGTGACGTCGGCAGAGATCTATTTGGCGCAAAGCACGGCGAAGTCCTACGTGTTGGCACTCAAAACCGACCCGCCCTACGCGCTCGCCGAAGGCGTGCAGTGGAGTATTTCCGATCGCAGTTTGTTTAAAGTACATGGCGAAAGTGCGGTTGCGCTGGATCTTGAAGCCGTCGGCAGCGGTACGGTGACGATCACGGCGGAGATCGGCGGCATTGCATGTACGTATCTCTTGACGGTCGGTGGTGCAGTGCAAACGACCGTCGCGCCTACGACCGAGTGTAATACGACGACCCAAACCACCGTGACCACTACCGAAAGCAGTGTCTCTTCGACCGAAACGACTGTGACTACCGTGCCCGTAAGCACGACGTTGCCGAGTGAGACGAGCGACACGACTGCTGCGACTGCGGCAGATATCGCTGTGATGCCATCCGCTTCCCAAACGGTCGTTTTGCGGCAGGAACTGTCGCCAAACAGTTGTACGGTTACGGTGAACGGATGCAACTTGCACTGGGATGCGGCAGCCGTTCAATCGCTGTTGGAACAATCGGAACAAGCGGACTTCGTGTTTTGTGCCGAACGTCAAACGGTGGAGCAACTTGCAAATACGCAACAAGTCGCGCTTGCCGACAGTGAGGTTGGTTTTATTTGGGATCTGCGTATCGGCGACGGCGAAATTTGCCGTTTCGGCAATGGAACGGTGACCGTGACGGTACCGTTTGCGGTCGAAGAAGGGCGGAAATGGCGTGTATGCCACCTTGCCGAAGATGGCACGACCGAGACGTTGAACGCATGGGAGGAGAATGGGCAGATGCGGTTTGAAACCGCCCACTTCTCCACCTTTGTACTTCTCTATGAAGACGACGAAGCGAGCGGGGTGTTCGGTTGGATATGGATAGCGGCAGGCGCGATCATCGCCGCAGGTGCCGTGATAGGCGTCGCCGTGCTAATTAAAAAGAAACAAAAAAATTATAGTATATAAAAACGAGGTTGTCGCGTTAGAGGCATTTTGCACAAACAGAAGAGGACTATGGCTCCCCTTGAAGAAGCAAGGCCGATTCCCCCGCGGGCGGGGGAAATGTCCGCGAAGCGGACAAAGGGGATTTGATTTCGTACCCAAGTGAATATCCCCGAAACACAAGGAGAGAATGTACCGTTCAAGATACATTCTCTCCATTTTATTCCTACCTACAACTCCCGTACAGGTGTTTTTTGTGTTTATCGACCGTTTTGCTGTTTTGCTGCGGTCAGGGTGTTTTGCATCAACATGGCAATGGTCATGGGACCCACGCCGCCCGGCACGGGGGTAATGTATCCCGCAACGGGTTCCACCGCATCGTAATCCACGTCACCGCAGAGTTTGCCGTTTTCGTCGCGGTTCATACCCACGTCAATGACGGCGGCACCCTCTTTCACCATATCGGCGGTCACGAATTTCGCACGGCCGACTGCCGCTACCAGAATATCCGCCTCACGGCAGACGGCGGCGAGATCCTTGGTGCGGGAATGGCATACCGTGACGGTGCCGTTTTCGTGCAGAAGCAACATCGCCATCGGCTTGCCCACGATGTTACTGCGGCCGATCACCACGCACCGCTTACCTTCGGGGGAGATATTCGCACTGTGCAGTAACTCCATCACACCCGCGGGGGTGCAGGGCAAAAAGGTGTAATCCCCCACCATAATGTGTCCGACGTTCGCCACGTGGAACGCGTCCACGTCCTTTTCGGGTGCGATCGCGGCGATGACCGCTTTGTCGTCGATATGTTTCGGTACGGGCAACTGGCAGAGAATGCCGTTCACCGCGGGGTCGGCGTTCAACTTTTCGATCAGCGCCACCAATTCTTCCTGCGTGGTTTCGGCGGGCAGGGCGTATTCGAACGAGCGGATACCGCACACCTCACACGCCTTTTTCTTGTTGTTGACGTACACGCGCGACGCGCTGTCGTCCCCTACCAAGATCACCGCGAGTCCGACCGAAACGCCTTCGGCGCCCAGTGCGGCGACTTCAGCCGCGACCCGCTCTTTCACTGCGGCGGAAACCGCCTTACCGTCAAGAATCTTCGCCATTGTACACATCCTCCTCTTCTGCGCCGTCCGGTGCCGCCAATTCCGCCATATCTTCGGCGGAAACGTCCTCTTCTTCCTGTTCCGTCACGATCGCCCCGTCGGCCTCCTGCAAGGTGATGGTCTCCACTGCGGGAGTCAGCGTGCGGGGCAGACGGCGGCTCTTGTTTTGAAACACCATATACAGCATCAGACCGAGCAAAACCGTGAGTACCGCCACAAAGCAGGAAACCTTCATCTTGCCCATCATCAGGCTGTCGGTACGGGTCAGTTCAATGAAGAAACGCCCGATGCCGTACCACGTAAGATACAGCGAAAAGATCTGCCCTTTGAACTTATACGCTTTCTTGCTCAAAACGTGCAACAGCACAAACCCCAACAGACACCACAGCGATTCATACAGGAAGGTGGGGTGCACGGGCAAGGAGGGGTCGAAATTCTCCACACTCGCGTTGGTGTTGGCACCCGCTTGGATCAGATTGCCGCTCATACCCCACGGCAGGGTGGTGTTGCCGCCGAACGCTTCCTGGTTAAAGAAGTTGCCCCAACGGCCGATACCCTGACCGATCAAAAACCCAAGTGCCGCGAGATCCATCATCGGTGCGAGTTCCACTTTGCGCAGTTTGCACATCAAGATGCCGCTCAAGAACGCGCCGATGATACCGCCGTAGATGCCGATGCCGCCTTCCCATATGTAAAGAATGGTGATGGGATCGGCAAAATACGCCGCACGGTCTTCCGAAAACAGCACGTAGTACAGCCGTGCAGCCGCAAAACCAACGACGGTACATACCAGTACCACGTCGATCATACGGTCGGAATCAATGTTGAACGACTTTGCGCGCTTCAAACCGTAGATCACGGCCAGCAAAAAGCCCAGCGCAATGATCACGCCGTACCACTTCACCGTAAATTCGTTGCCGAACAGCGAAAAGGTCACCAACGTGTCGTCGATCGCGAACTTCCACCCCAATGCGGGGAACGAAATAAAAGAATCCATATAAAACCTCCTATGTAGTGCGCCCCGTCAGCGGGGGCGAATGATGGACAACACCGTGTGCTCACGGCACAACGATCTCTGCAACAACGCTTCAACGTCTTCGCGTGTCAGGGCCGCGGCAGCCTCCAGTTCTTCGAAGGGGGCAAGTTTTCGGAAATGCCCGTTCATCAACTGGTCGCCGCAATCCTCCACGTCGTTTTGCGACATCACTGCCGAGCCGTACAAGGCGTTGCGTACCGCTTCGAACGCCGCGGGGTCGATACCGTCACGGCGCAGGCGGTCGACTTCGTCGCAGAGCGCCGCCGCTACCGCGTCGGGATCGCGGCTTTCGCCGCCGAAGAGAAACGCCGCGTAGCCGGGGCCGTCAAACAACTCCATACCGAAACTGCGGTTGATGAGTTCTTCCTTCATCAAGCGGGTATACAGCGGAGAGGAATGCCCCGCGAGGATCTCAAGCAACGCTTCGCCCGCCAGTGCTTCTTTGGGTGAGAGCGGCGCCATACCCTCCATCGGGTGCTTAAAGCCGAAGTAGAAGAGCGGTGCCGCCACCGTCATCTTCTGTTCCACCCGCGCCTGCCCGACTTCTTTCGGTTCGTGCGGGTCGGGACGGGTGAGCTGCCACGCGGGGGCAGGTTTCAGCAAACGGTCGGCTACGCCCGACACCTGTTCGACAGTTACGTTGCCTGCGACGGCCAGCACCATATTGTGCAGGTTATAGAAGGCGTTGTAACAGCCGTACAGTAAGTCGGGGGTGATGCGGGCGATGCTGTCCACCGTACCCGCGATATCGGTACGCACGGGGTGGTTTTGATACATGGCCTGCAACAAGTTGAAGAACACGCGCCAACCGGGGGTGTCGTCATACATCCGGATCTCCTGCCCGATGATGCCGCGTTCCTTTTCCACCGTGGCTTCGGTGAAATACGGCGCCTGTACGAAGTCGAGCAGGATCTCCAGCGAGGGGACGATATCGCCGCTGCCGCTGAAGAGGTAGGCGGTGCGCTCAAACGAGGTAAACGCGTTGGCGTCGGCACCCGTCGCGGCATACCGCTGAAACGCATCGCAATCCTCGTTTTCAAACAGTTTGTGTTCCAGATAGTGAGCGATGCCCGCGGGCACCTCGGTGTAGGTGCCGTTCACGTCGAACGCCGTATCGATCGAGCCGTAATTCGTGCCGAACACGGCGTAATGGGATTGGTAACCCGCTTTCGGCCAGACGAAGATCGTCAGCCCTGAGGAATGATCGATACGGGTGACCGTCTCTCCCGTGCGGGGGTTGTGAAACACGGTTTGGTTATTCACCGTCACTCCCTCCTTCCTCCGCTTCGCCGTTCGGCAGCAAGCGGAATTCGCACGCGATCTCCCACGCGTTCGCCGCCGCGATCACCTGTTCACGGGTGACGGCCGCGAGTGCCTCCGCCGCCTCTTCGGGGGTCTGCAGGGCCTCTTCCAACGCCTGTCCGTCGTACCATCCTATAAGGGTGCTTTGCAAGTCACCCACCGTGCGGTATTGGCTGATAAGGTAACGGCGGGTGTTTTCGAGGTCTTCGTCTGAAAACTCACCCGCTTTGAGCAGTGCCAGTTGCCGTTCGATCTCCGCACGGGCGACAGGTAGTTTTTCCGCTTCCACACCGCTGTCGATCATGCCGACCCCTTTCAGGCGGTCGAATGAGGACATACAGTAGTAGCAAAGGCTGAGTTTTTCGCGCACGGTGCGGAACAGCATGGCAAATGCCGTGCCGCCGAACAGAGCGTTCGCCATGCGGTTCGCGGGGATATCGATCGTATCGGCGGTGCTCACAAAACCGAGCACCATCTTCCCTTGTGCCACCGCCATCGTCTCCTCCCCGTCGCGGCGGGTGTCCACGGCGGTGCGGCGGGTGATCGTGAGATCGCACGGGGTACGGTCGATCGCGCAAAACCCGTCCACAAACGGGGCGGCGACGGCGTGCCCGTCTCCGTTGCCGTGATAGAGGATCTGCACGCGGGCGGTACGCAGTACACGCTCCCATGCTGCCGTTACGTCGGCGGCGGTGAGCGCCGCCACCGTCTCTTCGGTGCCTGCGGCGCGCACGGCATACGGCTCCCCTTCACACAACAGTTCGGTGCAACGGGTGCGGGCGTAGCTGCGCTTGTTATTGATCTCGGCACGAATGGTCTCGAGCAAACAACGGCGCTCTTCTTCCATATCGTCGCCGCGGAAAACGCCGTCTTCCAGCACGGGACGGAACAGCATCTCACACAGCAGGGCGGCGCACTGGGCGGATACCGCTTCGCCGTTCAGGGCAAAACGGTCGTCCAGACAAGTCATTTGCAAATAAAGCGCCTGCGCTTCGCCCACGCGACGCACGGCGGCGGTCAGGCGCGCACCGTACAAACGGTCGAGTTCCCGCTTCAGCGCGGGGAAATCGGGAAAGGTGCGGCAGGCGCGCCGCAACAAAAACGGAACCAACGCATTGGCGGCGGCGGTCTCCTCACAAAGAGGCACCAACAACTGTACCGTCAGTTGCGCGGTCTTAAAACGCTCACCGGTGTCGGGTATCGCGATCACCCGCACGGCTTTTGCAGGTTCAAACACCGTGATAGACAACGGACAAACCTCCTTCGTATGTGTACGATCACGGTTAGTATACCACATTTTACACCGTATGAAAAGAGGAATTTGCAATATTTTGATTCCGTTGGCGCATTCGTTCGACAATATGCTGTGAATTTTAATAGTTAGCCGTTTAACAATCGTCGTTTTGCATATTGTGGACAGGAGGCATTTCTGTTACAATAGGAATGTTGAAAAAGGAGGTCGTTTGTGTGGGCGCGCAAGAGTTGGATCGCAAATTACACGGATTTATGCACCGTCATCGACAGGTGATGAAACGCTTTTTTTCGGAGTGCGGCATGTTTAACGGACATCCCTTTATGTTGCTGCTTATTCGGCATCGGGCGGGTATCACCCCTGCCGAGATCGCGCGGGAGATGGAGATCACTCCCGCATCCGTTACCGTATCGCTCAAGCGTATGGAAGCGGCGGGATTGCTTCGACGGGAAACGGATGCCGCCGACCGTCGCGTGGTGCATCTCTCATTGACCGATGCGGGCATCGCGCTGGACGATCGGTGCCGCGCAGGTAAGGAGTTTGCCGCCGAGGCGACTTTCCGCGGCTTTACGGCAGAGGAGATGGCGGTACTGGACGGCTTTCTTGACCGTATGTACCGCAACTTGGAACAAGCGGACAGCGTCCGCTTTTTGCAGAAGGAGGATTCTCAATGAAACGATGGATGAAATACGTGCGCCCCTACCGCCGCTTTTTCGTGTTGGGGCCGCTGTGTATGATCGTGGAGGTCATCGGTGAGGTGCTGATGCCCCGCTATCTGGCGCGTATCATCAATATGGCGGAAGCGGGAACGCTCACCACGGCAGACGGCATCGGACAGGCGGCACTGATGGTGCTTACCGCCCTTTTGATGATGGCGGGCGGTGTCGGCGGTGCGTGGTACGGCGCAAAAGCTTCGGTCAACTTCGCCGCCGACCTGCGGCAGGACGTGTACGCCCGCGTACAGACCTTCTCGTTTGCCAATATCGACAAATTCAGCACGGGGTCGCTGGTCACTCGTCTGACTAACGACGTCACCCAGTTGCAAAACTTCGTGAACATGTTGCTCCGTATGTTTTTGCGTTCACCCGGTATGCTGATCGGCGCACTCATTATGGCGTTCTCCCTTCGCCCGTCGCTGGCGACCGTGTTCACCGTGTCGGTGCCGCTGATGCTGATCGCGGTGCTGTTTATCATTCGCACGGGTTTTTCGCGCTTTGCCGCGATGCAGACCCGTATCGACGCACTGAACAATACGGTGCAGGAAAACGTCACCAACGTGCGGGTGGTCAAATCCTTCGTGCGGGAAGACTATGAAAACGCGAAGTTCGGGGAAGCCAACCGCGGATTGAAGAAGGCGGGTACGTCCGCGATGAGCGTGATGATCTTCATGCAACCCGTGATGACCTTGTTTATGAACCTCACCGTGACGGCGGTGCTGTGGCTCGGCGGTAATATGGTGCTGGATGCGGGTATGCCGGTGGGCGACCTGTCGGCGTTCGTCACCTACGTGAATCAAATCCTCTTTTCACTGATGATGGTGACGATGATGCTGATGAACTCCTCCCGTGCGCTGGCGTCCGCCCGCCGTATCCGCGAGGTGTTGGACGAAGAGACGGATATTCCCGATACCGCCACCGCCGATCACCGCGTGACGGCGGGACGCGTGGAATTTAAAAACGTGTCGTTCCGCTATTACAAAACCGCGGAAGAAGCGGTGCTTCGGGATGTCGACCTCACCATTGAGGCGGGACAGACGGTGGGCATTATCGGCTCGACGGGTTGCGGCAAAAGCACCCTCGTTTCGTTGATCCCGCGTTTGTACGACGCCGATGAAGGCGCGGTGCTGGTGGATGGCGTGGACGTGCGGGATTACCCGTTGCATGCGTTGCGCGACGGCATCGGCATGGTACTGCAAAAGAACGTGCTGTTCTCCGGCTCGATCGCGTATAATCTGCGCTGGGGCGACGAGGAGGCCGACGACGAGGCGATGGTCGCCGCCGCCGAAAACGCGCAGGCGGACAAATTCATCCGCACCTTCAAAGACGGATACGACACCCTGCTTGAGCAAGGGGGCACCAACGTGTCGGGCGGTCAAAAACAGCGGTTATGTATTGCCCGCGCGCTTCTCAAGAAGCCGAAGATACTGATCTTGGACGACTCCACCAGTGCGGTGGATACCGCCACCGAAGCACAGATCCGCCGCGCGTTTGCGGACGAATTGAAGGGCGCGACGAAGATCTTGATCGCTCAGCGCATCTCCTCGGTGATGGAGACGGACACCATCGTGGTGATGGACGAAGGTGCCGTGGTGGACGTCGGTACCCACGACGAGTTGCTTGCCCGTTGTGCGGAATACGGCGAGATCTACTATTCTCAAATGGAAAAGGAGGCGGCAAATCATGGCTAAACGCACGTTGGAAGACCTGCAAAAGCAATATAACCGTGCCGCCTCTGCCCCGCGCGGGCGCGGATTCGGCCCCGGACCGGGCGGCGGTCGCCGCGGCCCGCAGATCCACGGTGGTGGGAAACCCAAGAGTTCTAAGGGCACCATCAAGCGTCTTGCGGGATATGTGCGCCCCTATCGCGGGCACTTGGTGCTCGTGATGCTGTGTATGCTGTTCAGCACGGTGGCCTCCCTTGCGGCATCCTATCTCATCATGCCGATCATCAACCGTTTGAGCGGAACTCCCACCACGGCGAAAGACGGCGTGTTTGCGGTGCTTGCAGACCGCGTGATCGACCGCTTTTCCCATCTGCCGCTAATCGAAGGGCTGGTGAACCACTCGCCCAACGCGGCGGCGGTGACCTATCTTGCGGCGGCGCTGTTGGTGTTGCTTTCGGTGTACGCGGTGGCGCTGGTGTGCACCTATGTCCAAAGCCGTTTGATGCTTGCCGTTTCGCAAGGGGCGGTCGAGCGCATTCGCAACGACCTGTTCCAAAAGTTGCAGACGTTGCCCGTGCGGTTTTTCGACAGCCACACCACGGGTGAGGTGATGAGCCGTTTCACCAACGACGTGGATAACATCGACGTAATGCTCAATAACTCGCTCGTGCAGTTGGTTTCGGGCGCGATCACGTTGGTGGGTACGTTTTCGTTTATGATCACCACCAACTGGGTGCTTACGCTGGTAACGGTGGTGTTCGTACCGCTCTTCTCGTTCGGCGGCGCGGCGATCGCCCGTCGCAGCAGTAAGTATTACGGCGGCCAGCAATCGGCGCTCGGTGCGGTCAACGGCTATATCGAGGAGACCGTTTCGGGACAAAAAGTCATCAAAGTCTTTAACCGCGAAGAAGCGGCGGAGGAAGAGTTCGGACTGCTCAACAATGACCTGCGCGACAAGCAATTTAAGGCACAGTTTTACGGCGGCATCATGGGTCCCGTGATGGGTAACCTGTCGCAGGTGAGTTACAGCGTGACCATCGGTGTCGGTGCGGTGATGATGGTGACGTCGGGCTTCACCCCCGGTGCGCTCACCGTGTTTGCGGGCTATTCCCGCCAATTCTCACAACCCATCAACACGCTGTCCATGCAGACGAGTACGATCTTTGCGGCGCTTGCGGGCGCGGAGCGGGTGTTTCAGGTGTTGGACGAAGCCCCCGAAACGGCGGATGCGGCGGATGCGCAGTCGCTGTCGCCGATGAAAGGGTATGTTGAACTCAAAAACGTCACCTTCGGCTATACCCCCGACAAGGTGGTGCTCCGTGACATTTCGTTGTATGCGAAGCCGGGACAGAAGATCGCCTTCGTCGGTTCAACGGGTGCGGGAAAAACCACTGTCACCAATTTGCTGAACCGCTTCTATGATATAGATGAGGGGCAAATTACCATCGACGGGGTGGATATCCGAAAGATCCCGCGGGAAGAACTGCGCCGCAACATCGCGATGGTGTTGCAGGATACGCACCTGTTCACGGGCACGGTGATGGAAAACATTCGCTACGGGCGGTTGGATGCGACCGACGAGGAAGTGATCGCCGCTGCAAAGACCGCCTCGGCGCACTCCTTCATTATGCGTTTGTCCGACGGGTATCAGACCATGCTGGAAGGGGACGGCGCGAACCTTTCGCAAGGTCAGCGCCAGCTCTTGAACATTGCCCGCGCGGCACTGTCCAAAGCGCCCATTCTGGTGTTGGATGAAGCCACCAGTTCGGTGGATACCCGCACCGAGCGGCATATCGAGCACGGCATGGATCGCCTGATGCGTGACCGTACCACCTTCGTGATCGCCCACCGTCTCTCCACCGTGCGTAACGCGAACGCCATTATGGTGCTTGAGCAGGGACGCATCATCGAGCGGGGCGACCACGACGATCTGCTTGCTCAAAAAGGACGGTACTACACCCTGTATACGGGACAGGTGGAACTGGATTAAATCTTTTTAAAAAAATCGAAAAAACCTCTTGCAATATGGGCGAATTCGTGGTATAGTGTAAGCCGTTACAGCACAACTGTCCGCGAACGGTGAACAGTTCGGCAGGAGGTGACCGTATGGAAGAGACAGGAAACGCCCCGCGCTTGCTGGTGGTGGATACCCGTGCGTTGCCCGAGGTGTTTGAGCGGGTGCTCACGGCGAAACGACTGCTCATGACGGGCGAGGCCGTGTCCGCTTCGGAGGCGGCGCGTCAGGCGGGTATTTCCCGCACCGCGTTTTATAAATATCGGGATATGGTATTTCCCTACGACGTGTCGGCGGCGACGAGCGATCTCGTTACGGTGCACTTCCTTTTGGACGACCGTCCGGGCGTGCTTTCGGCACTGCTCACCGCGTTTGCGGAGGCAGGAGCCAACATTTTGACCGTGAACCAGAACATTCCCGTGGGCGGTGCCGCGTCGGTATCGGTCACCGCACGGTGCGATCGCTTGGGTGTATCGACCGAAGGGTTGCTGCTCAAACTTTCGGGTGTCGCGGGTGTCAAGCGCATTTTGCGTATCAACGGTGAATGAGCCTTTAAAAGGAGGATACATATATGGTCTACGTTGCAATTATGGGGCACGGCGTTGTCGGCTCGGGCGTGGCGGAAGTGTTGCGCAAAAACGCCGAAAGCATTGCCCGTAAGGCAGGCGAAGGCATTGAAGTTCGTCGGATCCTGGATCTGCGCGAATTTCCCGATCTGCCGTATGCCGATCGTTTCACCAAGGATTTTGAGGAGATCGTGAACGATCCCGATATCCGCATCGTGGTAGAAACGATGGGCGGTCTTTCGCCCGCGTACGAATTCGTGAAGCGTTGTCTCGAAGCAGGCAAGAGCGTGGTCACGTCCAACAAAGAGTTGGTGGCGGCGAAGGGCGACGAACTGCTGGCACTCGCCCGCAAAAACAATTTGAATTTCCTGTTTGAAGCATCGGTGGGCGGCGGTATTCCGATCTTGCGTCCCATCGACCAGTGTCTGGCGGCGAACGAGGTGACCGAGATCGCGGGTATCCTGAACGGTACCACGAACTTTATGCTCACCCGGATGATCGAAGACGGTATGTCGTTTGAAGATGCGTTGGCGCTTGCCCAGCAACTCGGCTATGCCGAGCGGGATCCTTCGGCGGATATCGAAGGACACGACGCCTGCCGCAAGATCTGCATTTTGGCATCGCTCGCCTTCGGCAAGCACGTGTATCCCGCGCAGGTGTATACCGAGGGTATCACCAAGGTGACGGGCGAAGACGTGTGCACGGCGGCGGCCGCCGACAGCGTGATCAAACTGATCGGCCGCGCGGTGATGCAGGAGGACGGTCGCTTGTATGCGACGGTGGCACCTACCGTGATTTCGAAAAGCAGTTTGCTGTCGGACGTGAACGACGTGTTCAACGGCATTATGGTGCGCGGTGACGCGATCGGCGACGTGGTGTTCTACGGTCGCGGCGCGGGCAAACTGCCCACCGCGAGTGCCGTGGTGGCCGACGTGATCGACGAAGTGAAGCACCTGAAAGCCCGCAAATACCTGTTCTGGGAAAGCGGCTACGAAGGCTACGTTATGCCGCACGAAGAAGGCGCGGTGCAGATGTTGGTGCGTGCCGCCGACACGGCGGATGCGGCGGCGAAGATCACCGCGGCGTTCGGCGAAGTGCAGGCGGTAAACGGCGAGGGTGTGCCCGCGGGGGATATCGCGTTTATCACCCCCGTTATGACGGAAGCGGCGCTGAAAGAGGCGCTGGGCGAGAGCGGCCTTACGGTCAAGAGTCGGTTGCGTGTGGCGCAACTGTGACAAGTATTGGCGAGCATTTTAACAATGGGTGAGTGAAGATCCGCCTTCCAAAAACGGAGTTCGGGTTTAAATGCTCACCCTAAGGGGAGGTACTTTTGGTATGTTGATAGTCAAAAAATTCGGCGGCAGTTCGGTTGCCAATGCCGAGCGGGTGTTCAACGTCGCCCGTATTATTACCGAAGATTACAAAAAGGGTAACGACGTGGTGGTGGTCGTGTCCGCACAGGGCGACACCACCGACGATCTGATCGAAAAAGCGCACGAGATCACGCAGCGTCCCAACAAGCGCGAGATGGATCAGTTGCTCGCCGCAGGTGAGCAGATCTCCATTGCCCTGCTCGCCATGGCGATCGGGGAACTCGGGTGTCCCGTGGTGTCCCTGCTCGGTTGGCAGGCGGGTTTCCGCACCAACACCACCTACTCCGCCGCGCGTATCAAGCGGGTGGAGACCGAACGTATCCGCAGTGAACTGGAAAAGAAGCGTATCGTCGTGGTGGCGGGCTTCCAGGGCATCAACCGCAACGAGGACATCACCACCTTCGGCCGCGGCGGCTCGGATACCAGTGCGGTGGCGATCGCCGCATCCATGAAGGCGGATCTGTGTCAGATCTACACCGACGTGGAAGGTGTGTACACCGCCGACCCGCGCAAGGTGCCGAATGCACGTAAACTTGACGAGATCACCTATGACGAAATGCTTGAACTGGCGACGCTGGGCGCGCAGGTGCTCAACAACCGTTCGGTGGAAATGGCGAAGAAATACAACGTGGAGATGGAAGTCCTCTCCAGTTTGAATCCGGTGCCCGGCACCAAAGTTAAGGAGGCTACGAATATGGAAAAAATGATGATCAGCAGTGTGGCAAAGGACGCGCACGTGGCGCGGGTTATGATCGTGGGTATCCCCGACGAGCCGGGTATCGCGTTTAAGATCTTCTCCCGTGTGGCGCAGGCGCACATCAACGTGGATATGATCCTGCAGTCGGTCGGCCGTGACGGCACGAAGGACATCACCTTCACCGTGCCCGAAGATTGCGGTGCGGCGGCGGTGGCGGCTCTGCAGGAGTACGCCGACCGCGTGGGTGCGAAGAGCCTGACCTACGACACCACGACCGCGAAGGTCTCGGTCGTCGGCGCGGGTATGGAGACCCACGAAGGCGTGGCGGCGAAAATGTTCGAAGCCCTCTCCGAAAAGAGCATCAACATCCAGATGATCTCCACCAGTGAGATCAAGGTCTCGGTGCTGATCGCGGCGGAAGACGCCGACCGTGCGGTGGCGGCAGTCCACGCAAAATTCTTCGACGAAATGTAAAAAACAATGCACACCGTCTTGCAAAACGCAAGGCGGTGTGCTATTTTATAGGCATGAGTTTTGAAAAGGCGGTGTTTTTTATGGAACAAAGATGGTTGACCGACTATCGCGTAACGCCCCGTGTTGTGGCGGCGGGCGAGCCTGCTACCGTGACGATCACGCCGCGTGGTGAGCACACTGCATTTATCGAAGGGGAAACCTACGAACTCGTCATTTGGCCGCACGAGACCACGACAAGTGTTCTCGAGGAAAAGCAGATCACTTCCATCACAACTACCGCACGGGACGGCAAACTGGTGTTTAGTTATGTCTTTCCGTCGGAGCAGGGATACACGGTGAAACTCCGTCTGCCCGAAGACGCGCAATATTGCGACAATCCGCATTACAACCCGCCCTATCGTAATCAGCGCAATATGCGCCAGCCGTATAACCGTGCACCGTATTTCTTTATGTATGCAGTTGCCCCCGACTGGAAAGGTATGACGGTGCATAAGGGTGATATGCATCTGCACACGAAATATTCCGATGGGCACGAATCGGTGGGTGGTATGCTGGCCAACTTGCGTGCCGCGGGGTACGATTTTGCTGCCGTTACCGACCATTTTGTGCAGGAACCCTCGCAAAAAGCGATGGCATATATGCGTGAGTTGCCCGACGTGATGACCGCACTTGCGGGTGAAGAGGTACACGTGCCGATCGACAGGATCCATGCCGTATCCATCGGCGGCGAACAAAGCGTGAACGGATACTATTTTAACGACCCCGAAAGGGCGGAACGGGAAATCGCCGCGGTTGCCGAGACGTTGGACGTTCCCGCCACCGTTGACCGCCGACATTATGCGGCGCACGTGTGGGTGGCGCGCAAAGCCAAGGAATTTGGTGCCATGCCGATCCTCACTCATCCGTTTTGGCTGTGGTGTCAAGTATATTTTGTGCCGCTTTCCGTCACCGAACAACTCTTCCGTTCGGGAGAATACGAAGCATACGAAATGCTCAACGGCGGTCATAAAGAAGGAAATCAGTTGGAAACGGCATTTTATTATGATCAACAGCGGCAAGGGTATACCATGCCTGTAGTGGGTAACAGCGACAGCCATTGCAGTGACAACAGTAATTACCAAAAACCTACCCCCGCATTTACTCTGGTGCTGTCAAAGGGCCGCGATTGGGACAGCCTGCGTAAGGCTATTCTCGACCGTCGCAGTGTGGCGGTGGAAACCTATGCGGAGGATACCAATTTCCACATCCACGGCGATTTCCGCATGGTAAAATATATGAACTTCCTTATGCGTAACTATTATCCGCTGTATATGGAGTTGTGCCACGCACAGGGAATGTTGATGAAGCAGTACGACGACACCCGCGACACCGCCCTCGTACCGTTGCTCGCGCAGTTGAAAGAGCGGACGGATGCGTTTACCAAAGAGTTTTTCGGGTGGTAAAAAAGGGGTCGAGCCAAACCACAGGTTTGGCTCGGGGGGATTCTTACGATATACACGAACAGAAAAAAGATGCAGAGAAAATGAAGCCATTTTCTCTGCATCTTTTTTAACGTCCTTACACCGTTTCCAGTTTGATCATATTCGTGTTACCCGAGGTGCCGTTGGTGATACCGCCCGTGATGACGATGCGGTCTCCCGCCTGCACAAGCCCTGAGCGGCGTGCCGCCACCGTCGCGTGATAAAACAGCACGTCGGTCGAGGGGAACTCTTCGCTCAGTACGGGAACGACCGCCCACGACAGCGCGAGTTTGCGCCATACGCGCTCGTTGGTGGTCATGCCGATAATGGGCATCGGCGAACGGAAACGCGACACCATACGCGCCGTGCCGCCGCCCAGCGTGCACACCACCATCAGTTTGGCGTCCACGTCAATGGCAAGGGCGCAGGTGGCGTGAGAGATCGCGTCAATGTTGTTTTTGATGCGAAAATCCGAACCGTGGAACCGCTTCGCGTAATGGATATTCTGCTCGGTCTGTTCGGCAATGCGGCTCATCGCTTCTACCGCTTCCACGGGGTGTTTGCCCGCCGCCGTCTCGCCCGAAAGCATCAGCGCACTGGTGCCGTCGTACACTGCGTTGGCAACGTCCGAGATCTCCGCACGGGTGGGACGCGGACGGTCGATCATGGATTCGAGCATTTCGGTGGCGGTGATCACCCGCTTGCCGCGGTAACGGCAGGTGGTGATGAGATGCTTTTGAATGGCGGGCAATTGTTCGTAGGGGATCTCTACCCCCATGTCGCCGCGCGCGATCATAATACCGTTACTGCGGTCGATGATCTCGTCGATGTTATCCACGCCCGCGCGGTTTTCGATCTTTGCGATAAGGTCGATATCCTCGCCGCCGTGTGCTTTCATAAAATTACGCACGTCGTCAAGGTCTTGCGGACGGGAGACGAAGGAACACGCGACAAAATCTACCCCCATCTCGATCCCGAACAGCAAGTCCGCCTTGTCCTGCTCGCTCAAATACGGCTGGCTGAACACCTTGTCGGGGATGCTCATGCTCTTGCGGTTGGACAGTTCGCCCCCTACCGTCACGCGGCAAGTCGCGTCCGTTTCGGTCAGCGAGATGACTTCAAACGCCATCAGACCGTTGTTCAAAAGAATGGTGTCTCCCACGTCCAGTTCGCGGATCATCGGCGGATAGGAGACCGACACGCTTTGTTCGTCCCCTTCGATCTCCCGACCCGTGAAGACGAAGGTATCCCCTGCCTGCAGGTTGACCTTTCCTTCGCGGAAGGTGCCGATACGGTATTCGGGCCCTTTGGTGTCCAGCAAGATCGCGATCGGCGTCTCAAGTTTATCCCGCACCCGCTTCACCATATCCATCAGGCGGCGATGGGTCTCGTGGGTCTCGTGAGAAAAGTTGAACCGTGCCACGTTCATACCCGCTTTTACCATGCGGGTGAGCGTTTCCTCGTCGGCACAGGCAGGGCCAACTGTACAAATGATCTTTGTTTTACGCATAACGTAACCTCTTTCTATATTCGCAATCCCTTCGGATACCGATTCTTCAACGTGCCGTTTACAGCCTTCCCAAAACCTACCACCGCGTTGCCGACCGCCACCGCCGTCCACCCCGAAAGGGTGTCGTCGCAGGGGACCGCTTCGCCGTGCAAAAAGGCGGCAAGCGTGGGGTCGGCGGGGGTGAGAGATATGACCGCGCGGCATTCCTCTGCGCGTTTTGCGGCAAAGATGCTGTGAGCAGGCTCTAAACGGTTCTTACATACTTCGGCCACCGCCACGCCTGCATATAGGAGGTGCAGTGCGGTTGCGGGCATTGTGGGCGGCAACAGCCGCACCGTGTCGCCCACCGTTACGAACGTGCCTTGCGGCTCGTCGCGAAACGTTGTGCGATACAACGCTTCCGCTTCGGCGGCATAGGCGTCCTTTTTAGGGGGTACGTAAGGGGAAACCAATGTCTCGCCCTCACCTTTGCGGTGAAACAATGCTAAGAAGTGCCCTTCCCCGCCGTGTTGCGGCAGAATGCGCCGCCCTGCATTTTGGGGGAAGTCTGCCACGGGAAAGGCGGGTTGCCCGAACGGCAACGCGGAAAGGTCGCCCGCTTCAAAGTCGGGATGTGTCGCCAAAAACCACGCGGCATTCTGCTCATTTTCTTCGGGTGCAAAGGTGCAGGTGGAGTAGAGCAAACGTCCGCCCGGTCGTACCGTCTTTGCCGCTGCATCCAGAATGGTGCGCTGGCGGTCCGCACAGAGCGACACGTTATCTATACTCCATTGCGCCAACGCTTCGGGTTCTTTGCGGAACATCCCTTCGCCTGAACACGGAGCGTCGCACAGCACCGCATCAAAGGCTTCGGGCAGATGCTCGTCAAGCACGGCGGTGTCCAGCGAGGTCACCACGGCGTTTCGCACCCCGCACCGTTCCAGATTCTGCATCAGCGCTGTTGCACGGGAGCGCACGTATTCGTTGCACCACAAAAGCCCTTCGCCATTCAGCGCCGCCGCAATTTGGGTGGATTTCCCGCCCGGCGCGGCGCACAAGTCAAGTACCCGCTCACCGCGTTGCGGTGCCAGAGCGGTGACCGCCGACATAGCGGACGGCTCCTGCCGATAATATACCCCCGCATGATGCAACGGGTCGTTGCCGGCTTTGCGATCGCTCGCAAGGCGGAAACCCCACGGCGAGAACGGTGTGGGGACGACCTCTTCCGAAAGCAAGGCGAGAGCCTCTTCCTGCGTGGCTTTCAGTGGGTTTATACGCAAACCGCGGGCAGGGGCGTCCGCCGCAAAAGCGGCGGCAAAATCGGCGTACGCGTGGCCCAACAGGGCGCGCATACGCTCTTCAAACAAAGCGGGAAACTGCATGACCGTGTCCTTTCCGCAAAAAGCTGTTGTGCCCGAGAGTATTGCAAAAACGACGAGCAACGCAAAGGCTCCCCTTGTCAGGGGAGCTGGCGGCGTTAGCCGACTGAGGGGTAGTGGATCGCATAATAACGGCGCCTCACTGTCTCTCCCTCCGTCTTCGGCAAAGCCGAAGCCACCTCCCTCGTCAGAGGGAGGCTAAGCGCTGTTCGACATCCTGCAAAAACACTCTCGTGATGCAACAGCAAAAATTTTACTTCTTCATTGCCAACGCGGCTTTCGCCTTTTCGACGATCGCCTCGGCCGACAGGCCGAACAGCGGCAACAGATCGAGTGCGGGGCCGGATTTACCGAACGTATCTTGTACGCCCACGCGGAGCACGGGAACGGGACATTTTTCTGCCACCGCTTCCGCCACGGCACTGCCGAGACCGCCGATGACGTTGTGTTCTTCCGCCGTGACGATCGCCCCCGTTTCGGCGGCCGCCTGCCACACCAATTCGCGGTCAAGCGGTTTGATGGTCGCCATATTGATCACACGGGCGGAGATGCCTTCCGCCGCGAGGGTGTCGGCGGCTTTCAACGCTTCGCCCACCAACAGGCCGTTAGCGATCACCGTGACGTCATTGCCTTCGCGCAGGGTCACGCCGCGTCCGATCTCAAACTTGTAATCTTCGGGCGTCACGTTTGCGACCGCCAGACGGCCGAAACGCAGATATACGGGACCTTCCATCGCGGCGGCGGCGAACACGGCTTGCCGTGCTTCGTTGTCGTCGGCGGGAGAGATGATGGTCATACCGGGAATGGTGCGCATCAGGGCGATATCCTCACAGCACTGATGGGTCGCACCGTCTTCACCCACCGAGATGCCCGCGTGGGTCGCACCGATCTTCACGTTCAAGTGCGGATAGCCGATGGAGTTGCGGATCTGCTCAAACGCACGGCCTGCCGCAAACATGGCAAAACTCGAAGCAAACACCACTTTGCCCGTGGTGGAAAGACCTGCCGCAATGCCCATCATATTGCCTTCCGCAATACCGCAATCAAAGAAGCGGTCGGGATACGCCTTTTTGAAACCGCCCGTTTTGGTGGCGGCGGCAAGGTCGGCATCCAGCACGATCAGGTTGGGCATGGTCTCGGCAAGGTCGCACAGCGCCTGTCCGTAGGAATCACGGGTTGCCTTTTTTACAATATCTGCCATGACTTAACCCTCCACTTCCGCGAGACGGGCCTTGAGTTCCGCCATCGCCGTATCGTATTGCTCTTTGTTGGGCGCACTGCCGTGCCAGCTCACCTGATTTTCCATGAAAGAAACGCCGCAGCCTTTGGTGGTACGCATGATGATCGCGGTGGGTTGTCCCTTGGTGGCGCGCGCACCCGAAAGCGCCATTTCGAGTTGCTCAAAATCGTGGCCGTCCACCACGATCACGCGGAACCCGAACGCGGCAAATTTTTCCGGGATGGGATGCGGGTTGTTAACTTCCCGCACAGGGCCGTCAATTTGCAGATCGTTGTTGTCCACGATGACGCACAGGTTGTCCAGTCCTTTGGCGGCGGCGAACATCGCCGCTTCCCACACCTGACCTTCCTGGATCTCGCCGTCGCCGAGAATAGTATACACGCGCCAATCGGCTTTATCCAGTTTCGCGCCCAACGCCATGCCGACCGCCGCCGAAATGCCCTGACCGAGCGAGCCGGAAGACATATCCACACCGGGAGTTCCCTTCATATCGGGATGGCCTTGCAACATGGCGCCGATGTGGCGGAGCTTTTGGATCTCCGCACGGTCAAAATAGCCCTTTTCCGCGAGAGCACCGTACAGGGCGGGTGCAGCGTGGCCTTTGGACAGCACTAAGCGGTCGCGTGCGGGATCCTGCGGGTTTTTCGGATCCACCCGCATCTCTTTCGTATACAAATACGCCAACACGTCCGCGATCGACAACGAGCCGCCGGGATGGCCGCTTTTGGCGTGGAACGTGCCTTCCACAATGTCCATGCGGATGCGGGTCGCCGCCGCCGCAAGACGCTTCTTTTCGCAAACTTCCATCAAAATACCAACCTTTCCGTTGTGTGTGATGCATTACGGTACAAAGTATACCACAGATTTATATAAAAGAAAAGAGGTTTTTGCGAAGTTTTTTGCTTTTCGCGCCTCTTTACAAGCGAAAAAATTTCTGCTATACTGTGTGAGGATTTCAAAAAGCAAGTAAGGAGATACGGCGATGACCTATGAACAAACGGTAGCGGCGCTGAATGCCGCGGAACAGACCGAACGCCGCGCATTGCGTGCCCGCGTGTGGTTCGTGGGGCTTTCGATGCTTCTTTCTTTGGCGGCGCAGGTTGCGCTGTCCTATTGGCTCGGTGGGTTCGTAACCGCCGCCGAAACGCAGATGGACGTTTCCCTGCTACACCGTGTGGCGTATTATGTGCTGTACGGCGGGTATTATTGTGCGATGCTGTTGTTGCCGATCGCGGTAATGGCATTGCTGTTTCGGCAAAAGCCGCTGTTGCCGCGTGAGTTGCGCCGCCCCGTAACACCGCTTTTCGGGCTGTTGTTGGTGCTTTTCGGTTTCGGCTTTTGCATTTTGGCAAATTATCTGACAAACTACTGGCTGATGTTTATGGAACAGTTCGGCGTACAGCCGTTTGAAGGGGATTATCATAACGAGGCGGGTTGGTTGCCGCTTCTGTTGAATCTTGTCACCTATGCGGTGTTGCCCGCACTGGTGGAGGAGTTTTTGTATCGCGGGTGGATCCTCGGTGCGTTACAACCGTGCGGTGAGCGGCGGGCGCTGGTGCTGTCGGCATTGCTGTTCGGGTTGGCGCATGGGAATCTTACGCAACTGCCGTTTGCCTTTTTGCTCGGGCTGCTGTTTGGTTACGTATATCTGCTTACCGGACGTTTGTGGGTCGGTATGGTGATCCATTTCCTGAACAACGCGTTGTCGGTGCTGATCGACAGTGCATCGCTGTACTTTAGCGAGAATGACGTAATGGTGTTGCAAATGGCGGTGTTTGCCGTGGCGGTGATCGTCGGCATTACGGCGGGGGTGTTGCTTACCGCCCATCCCGCTTTGGCAAAAACGGTGCGACCGTTGGCAGATCGCCGCAGTGTGCTGACCTCAAAACGGCGCGGACGGCTGATGTGGGGGAATCCCGCGATCATCATCACGTTGGTGGTCTATACCGCGTTGACGGTGCTGGGGGAGGTCGTGCGGTGACAGCGGAAGACTATATGCGCGAAGCGCTGGTGCTGGCCGAAGAAGCCGCCGCCGAAGGGGAAGTGCCGGTGGGCGCGGTGGTGGTGTACGACGGCGCGATCGTCGGACGCGGACGCAATCGGCGTGAAGTCGGCAAACATGCGTTGGCGCACGCTGAGTTGGAAGCGATCGATCAAGCCTGCCGTACGCGCGGCGGTTGGCGGTTGTTTGGGTGTGAGTTGTACGTGACGCTCGAGCCTTGTCCGATGTGTGCGGGCGCGATCATCAATTCCCGCATCGACCGTGTGTATTACGGTGCGGCGGACGGGAAGGCGGGCAGTTGCGGCTCACTGGTCAATTTGTTTGATCTGCCGTATAACCACCGTCCCGAAACGGTCGGCGGCGTATTGGAAGAAGAATGCGGCGCACTGTTGCGCGCCTTTTTTGCCGATTTGCGAAAACGAATGAAAAAATAGCGTAGAAACCAAGAGAGGCTGCCGCTTAAAGCGACAGCCTCTTGCTTTTTGTTATTTTCCGAGTAGTGAGCGCACAAAGCGCTTTATGCGTGTTTTAAAGGGCGGTTTGCAGAAGGTTTGCAGCGCGCGGGGTAAACCGTACTTGTCTGCCGCCTTTAAAAAACGAGTTCGTGCGGGCGGTTCCGCCGCGGCGCGCAATGCGGCAGGGTTGCCGTTTAAAGCGGCGGTCGCATCCACCGTTTCGACCTTTACGCGATCCGCCACCGCTTCCCACAGAGCCTGTCCTTTGTCCGAACGGGTCAGCACCAGCGAAGTGCCGAGATCGTCGTACAGCGAGGGACACAGCGTCTGCACGTTCCAGAGATCGGCCAGTGTGATGTCGGCGGCACGGTCGGTTCCCTTGAAGCGGCAGTGATAGCAAGCGGGACGCAGTGTCAGATCTTGCAGAAAGCCGCGCATATACGGATCCTGCAGATGCCCCCGCTTGTATACCGTGCCGTCATCGAAGGTAAACTGTACCGAATAGTTCTTCCAGCCGGTGCTTTTTTCTCGGAAAGACACCTGCCGCAGAGCACGGCCTGCCTCCTTTTCACGCCAGACAACGTACTCTTCCCAAAAAGCGGGTTGCGGTGCACCGTGACAGACAACATCCTGTGTATACAGGCCGTCGCGGTCGCCGCCCAGAGCGGCGTACAGCCCCGCTACCTGGCAGGGAGTGCCGGTAAAGAGGACGGGGCGCCCGGCATCCAGTTGTTGCCGCACCGCATCGTAGGTGTCGCCTATACGGCTGAAAACGTATTTAGAGCCGCGCAGGGCGTCCAGACGGTCGGGTGAGGTGACGGCAATGTGTTCCACTGTACGGCAGTCCGCAGACAAAGCGGCACCGTACACGACACCGCCGCGGGAGAGGATCTCTTCCGCCAGCAGGGTAAACACACCGCCGGACGAACTGTTCCGTCGTACGGCATCGTCGCGCGCGACGGCGGCATAGGCTCCTTGCGGCGGGCGCGAGGGAATACGATCAGTGCTTTTTGCGCAAGAGTCCTTTTCCAAGTTGACCACCTCTTTTTGTCAGCATTATGATATCTTTACCGTACAACAGCAGGATCGCCGCAAATAACACTGCTTGCGGCGCAACGGCGGTGACGTTCAGCGTCAGCAGAGTTGCCTGTGTACACAGTAGGACCATCGGCAAAATGAAGTCCCGCAGACCGTAGCGGATGGTCACAAATTGACGCGTATCCCACGCCCGCACGAGCCATGTGGCGGCATAGGCCACTGCGGTGGCAATAGCTGAGCCGATGATGCCGCACAACGGCACCAACAGAATGTTCAGCACTACATTCAGCGCGGCACCCACAACGGTGGTAAGAAAAGCGCCTTTGGTCTTTTTCATCGCGACATAATTTGTTCCGATGAAGCTGGAATAGCAGGAGAAGAGCACGCCGATAAACAGATACGGTGTGCATCGCCATCCTTCGTAATAGGATGCGTCTACGAACACGCCGTACAGCGGTTGCAGGATAACGAAGCAGAAAGAAGTGCCGCAGGTGAGCACCATGGCGAGGATGGTGAACACTTTCGAGTAAAAATGTGCCTTGTCTGCCGATCGGGCTTCGTCCACCGAGGAAAGTTGCCACGCTTGAAAGAAGATGTGGCTGACCACCGAGATGATGGTGGGGAGTTTGCTGGCGGCGGCATACAGACCGTTGGCGGCTTCGGACAGCACGAATACGATGACGTAACGGCTGGAGGAGTGCATCAACTGCCAACATAACTGATTGGGGATCAGCGGACAGGAATAGACTAACATTTCCTTCAAATACGCCTTGTCGAACACGGGGACAAGATACTCCCACAGGCGCCCGCCGAAAAACACGATCAGGGCAGTCGCCGCATTGGCGAGCAGGGATGCCCACAGATACCCCGTGATGCCCCACGACAGCGGCGGAAGCAGGAACAAGATGTTACAACCGATCTGCAACACGGTGTGCAGAACGCCCGACAGGGCAAACAGTTTGGTTTTGCCGATGCCGCGGGTGAATTGTGTGGTTACGAGATGCAGCGAACTCGCCAGTGACATACCGCAGAATAACAGCGGGTGTCCGCCGAAGGGGGCAACGCCCCACAGCAAAAACGCGGCAAGTAACAGCAGAAGGTTGCCGCCGACGGTGATGGCACAACTCATCGTTAAGATCTTCGGACGGTTTTCTTTGTCGTCGATCGAAAACCGCAGCGCCGCTTCGGTGATGCATAGGGTGATGATCGGCACGATCAGGTTCACCGTAGAGAACAAGAGATCGGCTGTGCCGTATTCGGCGGCGGTCAGTACGCCGGTGTAGAATCGCACCAATAAGAAGGTGGCGAGCTTACTGCCCATATTGGCGATCAGGAACACACCGGAATTTTTCAGTAGTTTTTCATAGCGATTCATATGCTTTTTCGGTCACCTCGGTAAGGTATTCTTTCAACGTGGCAGCGTATCGCTCCATTTCGGCATCCACGGCATCCCAATCGGGAGTAAAGAAGGTGTTCTCCACGGGACGGTCACTGTCGGCGATCGTATTCTCCAACCCAAAACGGCGAAGCAACGTGAAGAAACGGCCGTTCATGCCGCTGTTTTTGTTTTTTTCCAGGATCACGGTGAAGGGGGTGTGCAGTTTCAGACACATCATGGTGCAGTGGAAGGAGTTGGTGATCACCCGTTCGGCATCGCGAATACCTGCCAGCCACTCGTCCATACTGAGTTGCTCGATATCCTTGGCGGGGACGCCTGTCGCCTGCTTCACCCGTTCGATCAACGCCGTGGTTTCGGCGTTTTGTTTGCGCAAAATGCAAACTGCCGCAAAGCGGTTGCGCGCGGGTGGGATATCTTTGCATAGATCTTTGTAATCGGCGGTCGTGAGCAGTGCCGTAGGGTCGGCCACTACGCGGGCGTTCTCAAATCCCATATCCTTCAGTATCGTGGCACCGTCCTCTTCCCGTACGCTGAGAGCATATAGATCGGCGATCGCATCGTGCGCCACGGCCGCCGCTTCGGGCGGGAAGGCGGAACAGCCGAAACTTACGCTGAGAGACGCCTTGGTGCACCGTTCACTGCAAAAATCCAAAAAGTATACCGCTGTGGGGCCGCCTTCGCCGTGCAGGGTGAAGGCGGGGTTCCAGATCTGGTCGCTTCCGCAAAGCGCGAGATCCAGATCCCCCATGCCCTGCTTCAATGCCGCACGGGACGAAAAGCGGGCAGTCAGCGGCAAACGACGGCGAAAGGCATCCAGCCGCCGCCCCTTGGCGTACGCTTTCCACCGCGCGAGCATGGCGCGGGGGTGACGGGGGCGCAGCAGATTGAGCAAGGAGGTCTCCTGCGTTGCGGGCACGTAGTCGATGATGCGCACGTCGCTGTCGGGGCATAACGCGGCAAGATAGTGTGCCGAAGCGTATCCTTGCAAAATGGCACCGTGGTTGGCGGCCCAGTGGAAGGTCAAAATACCGATTTTCACTGTACGGCACCTCCGTCGTTCGTGTTGGTATATAACGCCAAATAGGCGTCGGTCATTGCGGTGGGTGTGTAGGTCTTATGCGCGGCGGCAGACATGGCCGCCGCATCGTAGTCGGCGGCAAGCGCCGTGTTCAACGCCGCTTCCAGTGCGTCGCGATCACCCTGCGGTACAAAGATGCTGTAGTCAGGCAAGGCGATGGTTTCGGGCGCGCCCGCCTCATAGCCTACCACAGGGGTGCCGCAACACAGCGATTCGGCAGTGACCATCGAGAAGGTCTCCCGCACACTGGTCAGCAAAGTGACGTCGGCCAACGTGTAAAATGCCGCCATTTCAGCGGGGTCTTGTGTGTGGGCAATCGGCGTTACGTTTTCGGGCAGACCGTTGGCATCGCCGTCGAATCCCACGATAATAAACCGATGTTGCGGCATACGTCGCGCCATTTCCAGCATTTCCGCTCCGCCTTTTAACGGGTGGGCGAAGTGCGGGGTGACGTACAGCACGACTTTTTCGTTTTCCGAAAGTTCCAATCGTTCACGCAGGGGGGCGGTCTTTTGCGGAGTGAACACCGCGGTGTTTACTCCGTTTCCCACCGTCGCAAAGTGTGCACCCTCAAAAATGGGCGAGCGAGCGGCACGGGCGGTCAGCCATGCGGAGACACCCACTACGGTCAATTCGGAAAAGCCGTCAAATGCCGCCTTCATCTTGCGGAAACAGTGGCGGGCATCGTCCCGTACGAAACGGGAGAGTTTGCCGCGGATCTTCGGACAATGATGACATTCGGTCATCCATTTTTCACACGCCAGCGCGTGTTCACAGCCGGCAGTATGCATGATCTCCGCGTGTAACGTCAATACGGTGGGAATACGATGTTTCTTCAAATACGCCACCAAACGGTACACGTTGATGAAATGGCCGTTCAGGCAGTGCAGGTGCACTACGTCGGGCTTTTCTTCCCGAATGTGACGGATCACGCGGGCGGTGGCGGCGGGAGAAAAACCAAATTCTACCCCCCACATCTTGGAAAGCACAGAATGCACCTTGGCTTCCCGCTCGGAGGACACCTTGTACACCCTGTCGGTCGGCGCGGCGGCATGCCGCCCGTAACAGACCGTGACCGTGTGCCCGGCCGCCAATGCCTCGCGGCGAATATCTGCCACGATCCTGCCGGTACTTCCGCGATCATAAAAGCAGTTCACTTGCAAAATGTGCATCCCGTTCCCTCCGCATCTGTTACAATATCGGTATTATTATACCGTACAGAATGCGTCTTGTCAACCGTTCGATTGGACAAAACAAGGGGGTAGAAAAGCGGAGAAGGTGCCAAAGTGTAATATTAAATACGATATATACAAATTGTATACAAAAACAGCTTGCCTCTTGCGTTTTTGAGAAGGGTGTGGTACTATATAAGTAAGTATATGCCTGTCGCTCGCGGCAGGGCGAAGGAAGTGCGTTGGTATGAAGATATCTCCCTCGGTCATGACCTGTGATTTCTCGCGTCTGGATCGGGCGGTGGCGGCAGCAGAAGAACGGGGTGCCGATCGTTTGCATTTGGACGTAATGGACGGTGTGTTTGTGCCGAATCTCTCGTTTGGTCCGCCGGTGATCGCTTCTTTGCGCCCGTTGACGGCGTTACCCTTCGACGTACATCTGATGGTGCAGGATCCTCTGAAACTGTTGGATGCGTACGTGAAGGCGGGCGCGGATATGGTGACAATACACGCGGAGTGTTCTTCCCCCCTGGAAGAAACGCTTTGCCGCATTCGGGAGGCGGGATGTAAGGTCGGTCTGTCGATCAATCCCGATACGCCTGCCGAGGTGCTGTGGCCGTATTTGCCGCTGTTGGATCTCGTGCTGGTGATGACGGTGCAACCCGGTTTCGGCGGTCAATCCTTCCGCCCCGAGTGCCTGCCGAAGATCACGGCGATCCGTGCGGAGTGCGACCGCCGCGGGCTGGATATCGATATCGAAGTGGACGGCGGTGTCAAAGCGACCAATGTGCGCGACGTGGCCGCCGCAGGCGCGACCTCGGTGGTGATGGGCAGTGCGTTTTACGACGTGGCCGACCCCACACCGCTCGTCACGCTGACGCACGCGTTATAACGCGCGGTGCAGTTGCGGCAAGGCATCACCGATCAACCACGGGGTACCGTGTTCCGCCACAAAGGCCGCGTGTTCGTCGGTGAGTTCGCCGCATTCGGTGAGCGCTCCGAACGGCGGTGTACCGTACAAGATAAGGCGAAAGCCGTCATCGGTACGATAGAGCGAACTGCTCTGTCCCCACGGATGGGTGTCGTGCGGCCATGCCGCCGCGACCTGCAACAAAGCGTTCTCATCGGGAATACGGAAAACGAGAGGCTTATCGTCGTGTGGTGTGAGCGGTGTGACGAGCAACAAGCAGCCGTCTGCCGTGGGGAGCGCTTCTACTGAAAGTGCGCCCTCGGATGTGAACCCCACGCGACGGTGCGCGATCTGCAACAAGGTGCGCAACATGCGGCGGGTAGCGGCATCCCGCTGATCCAACTGTTCAAAACAAAGCCCCATTGCGGACAATTCGTCGTCCGACAGCATAAAGGCAAGACATCCGTTGTCGGTGAGGTCGATTTGCATGGGGATTCCTCCTACTCTTATGTATAGTTCCATCATATCGCTTCGTACGGTTGCAAACAAGAGGGGTATGAATGGAAATCGGAAAGGTCGTGGAACATATGGTAACATTCCCCCTGCGTGGCATTCGTCTGCCCACGCTGAAGGCGCCTGCCGCCGGCCGTGCCGTGGAAGAAGTGGAGGCGGTATCGCGCGTGTACCTGCCGCTCTCGGGCGGTGAGGAGCGACGTGTCAGCCTCCATCGGTACGGATCGGTGTTGTGCGGACAGACGGTTGCTGTCTCAAAGGATAAAAAAGCGCCGCCGTTGCTCTCGACGGTCAGCGGGGTGTATACCGCGAAAAAGGAGCTTTCTCACCCAGTGTATGGCGAGATCACCTGTTTGGTGATGGATTGTATGGATGTGCGCCGTCCCGCGCCTGCCGAACGGGTGGACGTTTCGACGCTGACATCGGAACAGATCGTTGAAATTGCCCGCGAGCGGGCGGTAGTGGATGAATTGGACGGCCGCTATCTTTCGGACAAATTGCGGGAATGGGCAAGCGAAGGATGCGACCTTTTGGTCGGCGATGCGGTGGAAGATCAACCGTATGCTTCGGCAGCGTGGGCGGTGCTCGGTGAAAGCGTAGAAGCGGTGTACGAAGGTCTTGAACTGGCGGCACGCGCCGTGGGGGTTGAGACGTATCATCTCGCGGTACAGCCCTTGCCTGCCGACCACCGTCGTGCGTTGCAACAGCGGTTGGGCGACAGCCGCAAACTGTTTATCACCCGTGGGAAGTATCCCGTGGTGAACTACTCCTCCGACTCGAAGGGCAGAACGGTGCGTCGTATCGGCGTGCAGGCGCTGCTGGCGCTCTACCGTGCCGCCGCGTTCGGAGAGCCGCACACGGCTTCGGTGGTCACGGTGGCGGGAGATGCGGTTGCCGCACCCCGTAACCTGCGGGTACCGTTCGGCACGCCCGCCGCGGAATTGTTGCGGCGGTGCGGACTTTTGGTCGATCCGACCGTGTTGGTGTTCGGCGATCTGATGACGGGCAAAGCGACCGAAGACGAGGAAATGCCCGTTTTGCCGGGCGTGACCTGTCTTTTGGCACTTGCTACCCCGCCCCGCCCGGCGGTGGACGTGTGCGGGGGGTGCGGCCGCTGTGTACAGGTGTGTCACGCGGGACTTTTGCCCGCCGCCATTGTACAGCGGCTCGAAAAAGCGCAAAACGAGTACGTGGTGGCGTTGCATCCCGAACAGTGTGACAACTGCGGTGCGTGTTCCGCCGTGTGTCCTGCGGGCAGAGATCTCGCGGCACAGATCGCCACGGTGGCGAAAGTAATTGCCGAAGGAGGTGGTGAGGTATGACGACGTTTCGTACCACACCGCATTGGCGGCAGACCGAATCGGCATCCTCCCGCTGTTGGGATGTTCTGATCCCGCTGATCCCGCTGGCGGTGTATTCCTGTGTGTATTACGGTATGCGTCCGTTGTACGTGATGCTGGTCGCGATCGCGTCCGCCATGGGCTTTGAGGCGTTGGGGTATGCGTTGCAGATGAAACGGGCACCGCTCTCCGACGGTACCGCCGCCGTGACGGGCGGCGTGATCGGTCTGGCCATGTCCCCCATCGTGCCGTATTGGGTGCCGGTGGTGGCGAGCGGTGTTGCGATCTTGGCGGCCAAACTGCCGTTCGGCGGTCGCGGTCGCAACCTCTTTAATCCTGCGGCGGCGGGCCTTGCGTTCGTCACGGTATGTTTCCCCACACAGATGTTTACCTACCCCGATCCGGAACGGTCGATCGCCGATCTGTCGCAGGTAGTCACACAGACGTCGCCGGCGGCATTGATGCAGGCGGGGGCAACTCCTTCCTACAGCCCGATGGATATTATGCTCAGCAATTTTCCCGGCCCCATCGGTTCGGTGCTGATCATTTTGGTGGCATGTATTTTCTATCTGTTTGTACGCCGCGTGTCTTCGCCGTGGGTCGTGGTGCCGTTTATCGGCACGTGTGCGTTGTATGCGGCGCTGTTCCCGCGCATCGGCGGCAGTGTCGGTTTCGGTGTGTTGCTGGAATTGTGTGCGGGTTATCTGATGCTCACGGCCGTGTTTTTGCTGGCAGATCCCGTCACGGCACCGCGCCACTGGTTGGCACGGTGCGTGTACGGCGTGTTGGCAGGCATTTTGGTGATGCTGCTTCGCCGTATCGGCAAGTTTGAAGAAGGTGCCTGCTTTGCGGTGTTGCTGTGCAACCTCTTGTCCGATATGCTGGATCGCAACTGCTGGAAACTGTGCTATCATTTACCGCGATGGTTTTCAAAGAAGCGAGGAGGTGCCGTAAATGAGTGAGTCCAAAGGAAGCGGGCGCGCACGGCGCCTGTGGCAGATCTTTCTGGATACCTTTTTGGTGCGCAACATCGTATTGGTCAAACTGCTCGGCCTGTGTCCCATCGTAGTGGCGGCAGTCAATTTGAAAGCGGGTGTCACCCTCACTGCTTGCGTGGCACTGGCACTGCTTCCCACCGCGTTTTTGATGTCACTTGTGGGTGAAAAACTCAAACCGGTCATTCGTGTGCCGCTGTATACGCTGATCGCGCTGGTCATTCTGCTTGGTGCGGGGTATATGCTCGGTAACTATATTGATGCGGAATTGTATGCGTCGCTCTATCTGTTCTTACCGCTTTTGGCGGTGAATTCGCTGATGACCTACCGCGTGGGTGGCTTTGCCGTAGTCAGCCGTCCGCCCGAAGCAATGGCGGATGCGCTCGGTTCGGTCTTCGGTTTCGGTGTGGTCATTTGCGCGGTGGCTACGGTGCGGGAATTCTTGGCGTACGGTGCGCTGTGGGATGTGCAGTTGCTGTCGCACCCGCCGCTTGCGGCGGCATCGTCCCCGTTTTTTGCATTCTTGATGCTCGGGTTCATGGCGGCGCTGGCGCAGTTCGTTCGCGAAATGCTGCGGCGCTTCGTGGCAGGGGAGGTGTCGGTATCCTATGAATGAAATGCTCATGATGCTGACCGCCACCTCGCTGTTCCAAAACGTGGTGCTCACCACCGGTTTCGGCAGTTCACTGGCTTTGCGGGTCATTTACCGCAAAAGTGACGTGTGGAAGTTTGGGGGGATATTGTCGTTCTTCCTGATAGCGACCATGGCGATCGACTATCCGCTGGACCACTGGCTCGGCTTGGGACTGGAAGCGAAACTTTTGCGTCCGCTCGTGATGGTGGTCGTGGCGATGGCACTGTATTGTCTGGTTACCGTGATCACAGCGGCGATCTCGGTGCCGTTTTATCAAAAACTGAAGCCGTATCTCGTGCCGGCGGTGTTTAACGACCTCACTCTCGGTCTGGCGATGGTCGCGAACCACAAGGTCACCCTCAGTTTTTGGGGAACGATCGGATTGGCGGTCGGCAGTTGCATCGGCTTTATGTTGGTCGGTTGGTTGATATTGGAAGGGCGTTCCCGTATCAACAGCCACGCCGTGCCGCTCGCGTTCCGCGGTGCACCGGTGATCCTCATCTATCTCGGGCTGGCGGCGCTCGCAATGCTCGGTTTCGGAAGCAGTATTTTATTATAGGGCTTCACAACTCACCCAAAGGAGATAATTTAGAGAATGAAACGACGCAAGATCCGTCGGCGTAGCCGCGTGTTTCGACGTCGGCGGGACAATGCCGCGTTCGGCAAGGTGCTTTTGTGGCTTCTCGTCATCCCTGTCGCTATCGGGGGGTATTTTTTGGCACAGCACCTTTTTGAAGGGGACGGCAAACCAACCGTAGCACCCGTCACACCGAGTGAAAGCACCACCACGACGGTGCCGTCTCAGACGACGCCCGTCACACCGACGGTGCCGAGTGTGAGTGACGGCGCCGATGTGAAAAATATGCAGGCATTCTATTTGCCCTCGTCCGCCCTGTATGCTCCCGAAACGTGGACAGCGACCCTTGAGGCGGCGAGCAAAGCCGGATATGATGCGGTGATCGTGGATGTTAAGGATGCGGAAGGACGGCTGTGGTATACATCGTCTTCTCCGTTGGCGGAAAGTGCTCGCGCGGTGCAAAAGAAAGCGATCTCCGCCGAAACGCTTGCGTCGTTGCGGGATGCGATGCAGGAAACGTGGGGGCTTACCCTCATTCCGCGGGTGTACGCGTTTCGCGATCACACCGCGCCGCGTTATCTTGAGAAGGCGCGGGTGACGGTGCAAGGCGATACCGATGCCGTATGGTATGATGATAAGCCCGATGAGGGCGGCCGCCGTTGGCTCAACCCGTATGCCGAAGAAGCGCGGGGGTATATTTTAGAAATCGTGACGGAATTGCACGAGATGGGCTTTTCGCTGTTGATGCTGGACGGTGTGCAGTTCCCCGATCAAGAGGCGCGCGCCTATTACGGCGACGCTGAACAGACGGCGTTGCCGCGGGGGGATGTTTTGGCAAACTTTGCTGCACAGATAAATAAAGCCGTCGGTAAAGACGGCTGGCTGCTCACGGTGGGCGGCATGGCGGCAGTGGGTGAAAAGACGGGGGTGTACGGTGCGAATCCCGCGACGTTCGGCACGGGGGTGATCGCTCCGTGGGCGTTGCCCTCTTCTTTCGGAAGCAAGTTAACGTTGGGGGGCGCAACGGTGTCTTCCCCGAACGCTCGTCCGTATGAAGCGGCAACCTTGCTGTTCGGCCAGTTGAAAGCGCGCTTGCAGTTGATGGAATCGCCGCCGCAAGTGATGCCGTGGTTACAGGCGGATGGCTACTCCGCCGCAGAGGTAACCGCGCAGGTCACCGCGCTACACGAGCAGTTGGGTGCCGATGTGCCGTACGTGTTGTATCATCCGGACGGCAAATACGTGTTTTAAAAGCACCCGTAAGTGAGTTGCGATTAGGAATTGAACGAAGCCCAAGCCTCCCTCTTTGAGGGAGGTGGCTTTTTGCTGCAGGCAAAAAGACGGAGGGAGTTCGGCGCCGCATACAAAGGTGTGTGCTGTAGCGACACTTTTAATGAGTGCTCGGTCATAGAAACGCCCCCGGTCATTCGCCCACCCGTTTCACGGGCGGCGAATGACAGCCCCCTCACCGGGGGGCAAGGGACACAGCGCCTTTCGGAGTCAGGCAAATATCCACAAAACACAAAGAGAGAATGTACCCCTCAAGATACATTCTCTCTACTTTTATCCCTAATGACTACCCGCCGTACGGGTAGTTTTTCCTTTTACGCCTTGGTCATGAACAACACGCCGAGCGTTTCGGGGCCGCAGTGACAGGAAATGGTGCAACCTGCACGGGTGACGTAGATGTTTTCGAACGGGCCGCACGCGGCGACGACCGCCTTCATCTTTTCAAGTTCCGCTTCCGATGTGCCCGAGTGGGTGATAAACACCTTTTCGTAGTCGATGTCGTCACGGTTCAGCATATCCCGCGCATACTGTTCACGCACTTTGGAAAGCGAACCGCGGTACTTTTTGCCGACCGCCATCGTGCCGTCTGCCGTGTTCACTTCGATGCAGGGCTTGAGTTGCAACACGTTTGCCCCCATCATCGCGAGTGCCGAACAGCGCCCGCCCTTATGCAGAAATTCCAGCGTATCGAGCACGAAACTGGCGTGGCAATGGGGCACCAATGCGCGCACCTCTTCGGCGATCTGCTCGGCCGGAAGGCCTGCGGCAATACGTTTTGCCGCCTCGATCACCAAAAGGCCGGAACCGGTGGAGAGGTTGCAGGAGTCCACGACCCACACATTGCCGACTTCCTCGGCGGCAAGCCCCGCGTTTTGGTTGGAGGAAGAGAGTCCGTGGCCGAGCGAGATGTGTACCACGTCAAACCCCTGCTCCACGTAGGCACGGAAGACATCTTCATACGTGGCGATGTTGATGGCCGCCGTGCGCGGCAGGATCTTCTTTTCACGATAGGTCGCGTAAATACCGTCGGGATCGATGGTCACGCCGTCAAGGTACTGCTCGTCGCCCAATGTGACGTTGAACGGAACGGTGTGTACGTTATATTTTTCCAATAATGCGGCACCCAGATCGCAGGTGCTGTCAGCGGACAGAAGGACAGGTCTGCTCATAGTTTTGTCACCTCGTTTTGAATTCAATGATCACACTATACCACAAATGTTTGTAAAAAACAAGTAATCCCCTTGTTTTTTTGAGAAAATGTGGTATGATAAAAATGGTATATTATTGGTAAAGAAAGGATAAACACAATGGAGAAACGAACGATTCCGGTTTGGGAGATCCTACGAGCGGTGTCGATGGTACTGTTTTTTGCCGGTGCCGCCGCGATTGGGTATTGGATCTTCGGACACGACAATCTCGCACTGGAGGTACGTAACGAAGCACAGCAATTGCTGTATCCGCTTGGCCTCGGTCTGTTGCTGGCCGGTTTGCTGACCGCGACCCTGTCGGCGGCAGTGTGGAAAAACGACGAGGAGCGTCCCGTGTGGTACTATCCCGTGGCAGCGGCACTGCTTACCCTGTGCGGGTTGGGTATTGCATACGTCTTTCTCGGCATTTGGCCGGTCGGAGACGAAACTTGCCTGATCGTGGATATGCATCATCAGTATGCCCCGTTGCTTGCAAAACTGCGCACCATGTTTTTAGGCGGTGACAGTTTCCTCTATTCGTTTGATCTCGGTATGGGTGCGTCGGTGTTGCCCGCATTTGCGTACTATCTCGCCAGTCCGCTCAATTTGCTGTTGGTGCTGTTCCCCGAACATCTGCTGGCAGAGGGCATCTTCCTCATTACCATTATTAAAAACATGTTGATCGCGGCGGCGTGCGCACTGTGTCTGCAGTATCTGTACGGCGAGCGTTCGCCCAAAGTAGCGGCGGTGTCACTTCTCTATTCCATGATGATGTACGTCCTCGCGTATTCGTGGAATATCATGTGGCTGGACGGGCTGATCGCCCTGCCGCTGGTGGTGATGGGCTTTGAGCATTTGATGCGTCGCGGCAAATATCTGCCGTACGTGCTCTCGCTCGCCTACGCACTGTATGCAAACTATTACATCGCGTTTATGTTGTGTATCTTCCTGGTGCTGTATTTCTTTGCTTTCTTACTCCGTCAGAAGCGGGAGGGCGAAGCCAACCGCCGCGCGCTGTGGCGGTTTACGGTGGGGTCGCTGCTCGGTGGCGGTATCGCGATGTTCCTGATACTCCCCACCTTCCTGGCGCTCGGGCAGACCTCGGCGGCGGGTGCGGGATTGCCCGATATGGATGTCTACTTTGATATGTTCGATATGCTTGGGCGGCACCTCTATCAGGTGTCCCCCACCATTCGTTCGCGCTTCTTGCCGAACTTGTATTGCGGCATCGCGCCGTTGGTGTTGGTACCATTATTTGCACTCAACAGCGGCATTTCCCGTCGCCGTCGTGCGGCGTACCTCGGCTTGCTTGCTGTGATGTTTTTCAGTCTGCCGCTCAATCAAGTAAACTTGTTATGGCACGGTCTGCACTCGCCGAACGATCTGCCCTACCGTTTCTCCTTTATCTATTGCTTTGTGCTGATCCTCATCAGCTACGAAACGCTGATGCATATCCGCACCGTCCGCCCGCGGCAGATCTTAGCGGTGCTCGGCGGCATCCTCACCTACGTGATGGTGGAAGAGAAGTTCGGTAATTCCGAAACCTATGGGTTTAAAACGCTGTACGTCAGCCTGTTGTTAGCGGCACTGTACGCGTTGCTGTGTTGTTTGCTGGCACGTAAAAAAGTGCGCCGTGCCGTTGGCAGTATGCTGTTGCTCACATTGGTGACGATGGAGATGACCTTGAACGCCACTAACGTGATGACCCAGCTGAACAATCAAGAGTTTTACAGCAACCACAGCAGTTACGTGGATAATCTCACCACCGAAAGTGTGAAGGATGCGGTGGCTGCCCTTGAAAAACAGGTGCAGAAGAACGGAGATGTGTTTGCCCGTGTGGAATTTTTGCCCCGACGCACCTGTATGGATACGGCGCTGTTCCAATACAGCGGCATCACCTCGTTCGCGTCCAGTAACTCCTACCGTACCACTCGCTTTATGGGTGCCATGGGCTATGCGGTCAACGGTGTGAACAGTTATCTGTATAAGAGTTTTATTCCGGTGACCGATTCTTTGCTCGGTATTCGGTATATCGCACTGGAAAACAAACTCGCTTCGCATGAGCAGTTGGAGTTGGTGGATGATGTCGTGACGTTTGGTGAAGAGGGAGAAACTAAGGAATACTATATATATGAGAACAAGACTGCTCTGCCGCTCGCGTGGCGTGCGGACAGCACGGTAAAGGAATGGGCGTCGTCGTATTACAATCCGGTGACGAGCATCAACGGTCTGTATGCCTCTATGACGGGCGATCCGTCTCCCGTTTTGGTGCCGATGCAGGTGGAACCCTACGCCGACCTGAAAGGCGCTGTGACGGTGAACGGCACCTACGGTTTCCGTCTGGACGGCGGCATTGCCGATCGCGGTGATCTGCGTGCGGTGGCGGATGCCGACGGACAGTATTTCCTCTACGTGGATTGCCGCGGTGCCGATTCCATTTCGGTTACACAGGGCGACAATTCGTGGAATGTGACTACTCACGAGCCGTTCTTTATTGACGCGGGATACCTCACAGCGGGCAGCTATGCTACTGTCACCGTGGTCTCCGACACCACCTGTGCAGGTAACGTGTATATGCTGCGTATGGACGAGACGGTGTTTAACGAGGCGATCGCGACCCTTTCTGCCGACGGCATGACCGTTACGGAGTTTAGTGATGCGCATATCCGCGGTACGGTGAACGCTTCCGAGGCGGGGACCATGGTCACCTCTATCCCTTACGATGCGGGCTGGCGCGTGAAGGTGGACGGCAAGACGGTGAAGACCTATCCGCTCGACCAAGCGGTTCCCGACGGCGTAGAGGAAGAGGATAACGTCGGCGGCGCCCTGCTCGGCTTTGATATCGGCGCGGGTGAACACACGGTGGAGCTGGTGTTCGTGCCGAAGGGGTTTGTGGGCGGCGTGATGCTGAGCGTGCTCAGTCTGGCACTTTTGATTGCGGCGGCACTGTTCACGGGTCGCTATGCCGCCCGCGTGCAGAACACCCGCTTGGCGTGGTTTTTCAACACGGCGGACGTGGATGCGCCCGCGCTGTCGGACGAAAACATGACCGACGTGTTGCCGAGCGACGGGACGGTTTCGGATGACCTGCCGCTTGAAACGGCAGAGCAAACGCCGACCGAACAGCCGACGGGAACCGACGACGCACCGTGTGAAACTTGTGAAGAATGACGACAGACGGTCGTTTTCTTCCCCTGCGTTTGAAACGCCTCGCACGAAATTTAAAAAAATTCACAAAAGTACTTGACGACATCGGAAGTTGTGTGTATAATGATACCGTCCAATCATATTTTAAAAAGGAGAAGATTGAAATGAAAAAGTTTTCTGTCATCGCACTGGTTTGCGCACTGGCTCTGATGCTGTGTGTGCCGTTCGGCGCTTTCGCTGACAACGCGGCTATCACCGTGAAGTCCGAAGTTTCCGCTGAAAATGAGGTTGTCTTCAGCTACGAGTTGCCTGCTGACGCTGAGTACGGTCTGGCGAACGGTGTCTTCACCGTGACCTTCCCGGCCGACAAGTTGACCCTGAACGTCAACAGCGCCAAAGAGGAAAACGCCATGAGCAAGCTCCCCGGCAAGGCTGTCAACGCTGACAAGAAGGACGAAGGCGAAGTTTCTGTCGGCTTCATGACCACCGACGCTTACGAGATCATGGATCCCGCGGCTCTGGTTACCCTGCCCTTCATCGTGGCTGACGGCGTGACCGGTTCCATCGAAGTCGTGCTGACCTTCACCGAGCTGTCCGCTTATGTTGACGATGTCAACGCTGAGGACGTGCTGGCGAACGGTGCTGTGACCGCGACCGCGACCATCGAAGTTGCGGCTCCGACCACCACGACCACCACGACCACCACCACCACGACTACCACTACCACCACCACGACGGCGGCTCCGACCACCACGACCACCACCACGACGGCGGCTCCGACCACCACCACTGCGGCGACCACCAAGGCTCCCGCTCCGGCCGGCGAAGCTACTCCGTGGGCGCTGATGGCGACTGTTGCGGTTGCCGGCGCGGCTCTGGTCGTTCTGTCCACCAAGAAGAGCAAGTAATTAGATGATTGGATTAAACGGGTGACCGTTTAAGGAAGGGCTGACCGCAAGGTCAGCCCTTTTCTTGTAATCTTTTGCATAAACCCCTTGCGTTTCGCGGATTTGTGTGCTACAATAATCAAGTAAACAAGCGGCTTTTGCCGCCAATAAAAAATACGGAGGAAACTATTATGGCAAATCGTTTTGTACTCAACGAGACCAGCTATCACGGCAAGGGCGCCGTTGCGGCTGTGGCGACGGAAGTGACCGCCCGCGGCTTCAAAAAGGTGCTCGTCTGCTCCGACCCCGACTTGATCCGTTTCGGCGTGACCAAGAAGGTGACCGATGTGCTGGACGGCGCGAATGTTGCGTACGACATCTTCAGTGAGATCAAACCCAACCCCACCATCGAAAACGTGCAGGCGGGTGTGGCGGCGTTCAAGGCAAGCGGCGCGGATTGCATCGTGGCGATCGGCGGCGGTTCCTCCATCGATACGGCGAAGGCTGTCGGTATCATCATCACCAACCCCGAGTTTGCGGATGTCCGCTCGCTCGAAGGTGTGGCTCCCACCACCAAGCCCTGCGTGCCGATCATTGCGGTGGCAACCACGGCGGGTACCGCGGCGGAAGTGACCATTAACTACGTCATTACCGACGTGCAGAACAACCGCAAGATGGTGTGTGTCGACGTGCACGACATTCCCGTTGTGGCGATCGTGGATCCCGAAATGATGGCGACGATGCCGAAGGGCCTCACCGCCGCTACCGGTATGGATGCACTGACCCATGCGATCGAAGGCTACATCACCAAGGGCGCTTGGGAAATGAGCGACATGTTCCACCTGAAGGCGATCGAACTGATCGCGAAGAGCCTGCGCGGTGCGGTGGCGAACACCGATGAAGGCCGCGAAGGCATGGCTCTCGGTCAGTACATCGCGGGCATGGGCTTCTCCAACGTGGGTCTGGGCATCGTGCACTCGATGGCGCACCCGCTCGGCGCTTTGTACGACACCCCGCATGGTGTGGCGAATGCCATCATCCTGCCGACCGTTATGGAGTACAATGCTCCCGAAACGGGTGAGAAGTATCGTGACATCGCGAAGGCGATGGGCGTGTGCGGTGTGGACGCTATGTCGCTGGACGACGCCCGCAAGGCGGCGATCGATGCCGTTCGTCAGTTGTCGATCGACGTGGGTATCCCCGCGGACCTCAAAGATATCGTGAAGGCGGAAGACGTGGACTTCCTGTCTCAGTCCGCATACGACGATGCGTGCCGTCCCGGCAACCCGCGCGACACGTCGGTGGAAGAGATCAAAGCGCTGTATCTCTCGCTGCTGTAATTTCTAAAAACCAAAAGCCCGAAGGCGTTTCGTCTTCGGGCTTTTTTTCGTGTACGGTGAGAGACCCGAACGTCGCGGTAGGGGCGGCAATCTGCCGCCCGCGAAAATGCGCGCAGATTTGGCACGGACGGATCGGGAGACCCGTCCCGACGGTGGTGGTACAATTCCCGCGGCGGCACCGTAGGGGCGGCAACCTGCCGCCCGCCTCGCACCGCACCCGCGGCGGGCGATGTAGGGTGCGGCGCTTTGCGACGCACCGTGAAGCGTTGCGTAAAACGGAGTTCGAGTGTTTATGAATCCCCCCGAGCCAAACCGACGGTTTGGCTCCAGCACCCCTTTATGACAAGCGCCTTTCTTACGAAAGGGGGCCAAGGGTCACAGCACCTTTCACAGACGAGGGAATATCCGTCAAAACCAAAAGAGGGAATGCTATCCCAAGTGCATTCCCTCTTTTTTATTCCTAACCACAACGCTATTACGACGGGTGGCTTTTATTTTTTCACTTTCCCGAGCCGCGCAAACAAGCGGAAGGTGAGCGGCCAAATACATCCTGCAAACACGGCGATCAGGAAATACCGTACACCGTCCGCGACGGGCGCGTTGCCGATGAGGGCGGTGAGCGGTGCTTTCAACCCCGATTTGATAGCCAGCAGGGGAAGCAGTCCCAATACCATTTTCAGAACCTGCGCCCACCACACCGCGCGGGTATCGAAATGTATCACGCGGGTGTCCAGTTCAAACGCCAACCATAAGCCCGCGAAACAGCCAAGTATTTTATACGCATTTTTTACGCCGCTTGCGTAATTTTCGGGGTCGATATCCGCAGGGAATGGGAACCACGTGACAAACGCCAAGAAGCCGACCGCTACCGTCGCACATACCAAAAACATTCCGCGCATCCGCTGCGGTGACTCCATGGCCCATCCTACGAGCGGATACAGTCCCAACACCAGACCGCCCGCGACCAGAAGCGAAACTCCGACGTCGAGCGGGGTGTGCACCCCAAGATACATACGCGAAAGCCCGACTAACGCGCATATGAGGAGACAAAGTGCGCGTACCCACCATCGCCGTGCAAACCGCGCCGCACCGCCGTATACACCAACGGCGGTCTGGGTGTGACCGCTCGGAAAGGAATAGCCCGTTGCCGCCGTCTTTGCGTCGCCCACCACCGTGAGCGTGGGATCTCGCACCCATGGGCGGGGAATACGAAATAAGAGTTTCAAAAATTGATTGAGCACGGTGCCTAAAAACCCCACAAACAGCAAAAAATATCCTTGTCGTTTGTTGATACACCAAAAGAACAGAAGTCCCGCCACGATAAACAGCGTTTCTTCACCGAGAAGCGTGACGGCAGAGAAAAATGCGTCGCCGAACGGCGTTCGCTGTTGTTCCAGCCAATGCAAAACATCCATCGCCATAGTCCCCCCTGTTTCGTTTTTCTAATATATACCATACTCCCCGCAAAATGTCAAACAGAGAAAAGGGCGTGTTTCGACCGAAAAACAGCCGAAAATCGTAAGGAAACCGCTAAAGACTGTCGAAATTTTGCTTGCTATATTGATAATGATGTGGTATAATACCATAAATGTGTGTGTAGTAGTATAAAGGAAGTGAACAAAATGCCTAATTTGCTGTCTTTGCACCGCTCCAACAAACCCTTGCAAAGAACGATCCTTATCGGCATTTTAGATATTTTATCGGTAGTTCTCTGCTGGTTTGCCGCACTATGGTTGCGTTTTGATTTCCAGCTCAGTGCCATCCCCGAAATTTATTTGGGTGCGTACGCGACCATGCTGTTGCCGTGGTGTGCGGTGGTGATCCTTGTGTTCGCCGTGTGTCGATTGTATAGCAGCATCTGGGGTTACGCGGGCGCGGACGAGTTGCTCAGGGTCATCGGTGCGTATTGCTTGCTGTTTGCCGTAGGGTATCTGTTTGTGGTACTGCTGGACGTGACGTTTCCCCGATCGTGCTACATAATCGGGATGGCGTTCCACTTCCTTGCAACACTCGCGATCCGCTTTGCTTACCGTCTGTTGCGTAACCTGCGTGCCCAGTGGCGCCATTTCAACACTTCCAAGCGGGAAAAGAACATTATGCTCATCGGTGCCGGTGAAGCGGGACGCATGTTAGCCACTGAGTTTTTTACCAGCGGTCATCTGCGCGATACCGTTGTTTGCGTGATCGATGACGACCCCGCCAAACAAGGGAAGCGTTTGTGCGGCGTACCGATCGTGGGCGGTCGGGAAGATATTCCCCGTGCTGTAAAGGAGTACGGTGTCGATAAGATCATTTTTGCTATTCCCACCGCGACGGCGGGTGTGCGCAAGGCCATATTGGATGTGTGCAGTACCACGGGTTGTCCCGTACAACTGGTGCCGGGCATCTATCAGTTAGCGGGCGGCGACGTCAGTGTGAGTACGTTGCGCGAAGTCAGTGTGGAAGAATTGCTTGGGCGTGATCCCTTCTGCGGCGATCCCGACGAAATTGCGGGATATATTAAAGACAAGACGGTGATGGTCACGGGTGCGGGCGGTTCGATCGGCAGTGAACTTTGCCGCCAGATCGCACGTGCCAAACCGAAACAGCTGATCTTGTTTGATATTTACGAAAACAGTACCTACGAAATTCAGTTGGAACTGGAGCGGACGTATCCCGACCTGAACGCGGTAGCGCTTATCGGATCGGTACGCAACACGGCACGGTTGTGCGCGGTGATGGCACAGTACACACCCGACATCGTGTTTCATGCGGCGGCACACAAACATGTACCGCTGATGGAAACAAGCCCGAACGAGGCGATCAAAAACAATGTGTTCGGCACCTATAAACTCGCGAAAGCGGCGGCAGAACACGGCGTGAAGCGTTTCGTGCTCATCTCCACCGATAAAGCGGTGAATCCCACCAACATTATGGGCGCATCCAAACGGTTGTGTGAGATGGTAGTGCAGATGATGAACCGTGCGAGCAAGACCGAGTTCGCCGCAGTGCGGTTTGGTAACGTGCTCGGCAGTAACGGCAGTGTGATCCCCTTGTTTAAACGGCAGATCGCCGAGGGCGGTCCCGTCACCGTGACCCATCCCGATATCGTGCGGTATTTCATGACCATTCCCGAAGCGGTGAGTCTGGTGCTTCAGGCGGGGCACTACGCCCGCGGCGGTGAGATCTTCGTACTCGATATGGGTGAGCCGGTCAAGATCGACGATATGGCGCGCAAATTGATACGTCTGTCGGGATATGAGCCGGATGTGGATATCCGTGTGGAATATACGGGATTGCGACCGGGTGAAAAGTTGTTTGAGGAATTGTTAATGGCGGAAGAAGGACTTAAAAGTACGGCCAACCGCCGCATTCATATCGGTAAGCCCATTGAAATGGATGATGCGTTGTTTAAGGAACAACTCGAAAAGTTGGAAGAAGCATGTCGGCGGGAAGATGCCGATATTAAACGGTTGGTGGCACAGATGGTGCCTACCTATACCCCCTCGAAAGATACGTTGTGATCAAAGGCTTTGCACAGAAAGGATATGCGTAGTATGATGACTGTTTCGTTTTCTCCGCCCGACATTACCGAGGCCGAGATTCAAGAAGTAGCGGATGCTTTGCGTTCGGGGTGGATCACCACCGGCCCGAAGACCAAAGAACTCGAACGGCAGGTCGCCGCGTTTTGCGGTACCGCCCGTGCAGTGTGTTTGAATTCGCAGACGGCGTGTGCGGAACTGGTGCTTCGTCTGTTGGGCGTGGGTGAAGGTGACGAAGTGATCGTGCCGGCGTACACCTATACCGCCTCTGCTTCGGTGGTCTGTCACGTGGGGGCTACACCGGTGATGATCGATACGCAGGCAGATTCGCTGGAGATGGATTACGATGCGCTGGAAGCGGCGGTTACCGAAAAGACCAAAGCGATCATCGCGGTGGATCTCGGCGGCGTGCCGTGCGATTACGACCGCATTTACGCCATTGCAGAAAAGAAAAAGGCGCTGTTCCGTCCCGCCACCCGTATTCAGGAAGCCATGGGTCGTCTGGCGGTGATGGCGGATACGGCACACGCTTTCGGTGCCTCCCGCAAGGGGGTGCCTGCGGGTCGTTTGGCGGATTTCTCGTCCTTCTCCTTCCACGCGGTGAAGAACCTTACCACCGCAGAGGGCGGCGCGCTGACGTGGTTGCCCATCGACGGCATTGACGATGAAGAGATCTATCATCAGATGCAACTTTATTCCCTGCACGGTCAGTCGAAAGACGCTCTCGCCAAGACCAAACTCGGTGCGTGGGAGTATGACGTGGTCGGCACGTGGTACAAATGCAATATGACCGATATCGCTGCGGCGATGGGTCTTGCGCAGATGAAACGTTACCCCGCCATGCTTCGCCGTCGCCGCGAGATCGTGGAAAAATACGATGCTGCCTTCAAACCGCTCGGTGTGGAAGTGTTGCCGCACTATACCGATACGCACGTATCGTCTGGTCACCTGTATATCACTCGCGTGCCGAACATCACGGTGGAACAGCGGTCGGATATCATTGTGAAGATGGCGGAACGCGGTATCGCGTGCAACGTGCACTACAAGCCGTTGCCGATGTTCACGGCGTATAAGAAGATGGGGTTTGACATTGCGAAGTATCCCAACGCGTACGCCCGCTTTGTGAACGAGATCACGCTGCCGCTTCACACCTGCCTTACCGACGAGCAAGTGGATTACGTGATCGAAAACTTCACCGATATTTTGAAAGAGTATCTGTAAGAAATAAAAAACCCCCGTGTGTTTTGAAAACAAAACACACGGGGGTTTTGTGACGGCAACTTTTTCGGTTTCACCAACGGTGAAATGACGCATTAGTATGGGAGAACGGGCGTCGCCCGTTCTCGGGAACATTGCCGACCAAACCGCGACAAGCACGATTTAGGGGCAATGTTCGGTTGCGCGGACTTCGCCGCAGGCGAATGTCCTTTATTCAACGGAAACCCACACGTTCGGCTGTTCCATGGCGCGAAGACACGTCTCACGGATCGCCATGATGCCGATGGTGTCACGGTGAGAAACGGGGATCTCACCCGTGCGGAACATGTGCAAAATGGCGTGGATCAAACCCTTGAAGAAACCGTCGTCAATGACCACCGTCTCGTTGCGGTCGGCATCGGCGTGGTTGATCTGCAACACGAATTCCGCAGGACCTGCCAACTGGGTGATGGTGGCGCAGCGCCCGTCGGCAAACAAGAGCACCCAGGCGGGCGCCATTTTTGTGCCGTAGTACATCACGCGGGACACGTCCGAGCCCATCAGCGTGACGATCGGTTCCAACTGGTGAATGAGATAGGTGTCGGGGTGACCGCCGCCCGTACTCACGATGGAGTCGATATCCTCCCGCACGACGGGAGCGATCTTTTCGGAAAAGCGCAGGGCAGACGAGGAGAAGCAGGGGGTATTATACGCCTCGCCCACCGCAAAAATGCGTGCCGCTTCCGCGCCCGTATCGGCAAAGGTCTTGTCAATGTAGACGGGCTTGCCGCTCGCAAGGGCAGCGTAAGAAAGGTCGTAGTGCCGCTCGCTGTTGTCGGGAGAGAGGACGATGATCGCATCGCACTTTTCCACCAGTTCTTCAATGGTCGGGAGCAGTTCAATACCGTGCTTTTCCGACCATTCACGGTTGCTGATGCGTCCTTCAATGGTCGGTTCCACCTCAGCATAGGCATATTTCACTTCAAATTCGCCGCCGCTGTATTCGTCGATCCACGCGGGGTAGTTGTCGGCATGCCACTCGTTCAGATAATGGTCAATAAAACCAATGATCTTTTTCTCCATAATTGCCACACTCCTTTGTATCTCCTTTATATTCATTATACCACGCGTAGGAAGGTCAAAAAATATCTGCATTTCACGTTTTCTTTGTCTTCATTTCATCTTGATGCAACTTGAAAATATCTTTCAAAAATGCTATATTTAATGAGAGAAAAATCTACGCGAAGCAACAGCCTCCCTCTGACGAGGCTTGCATTTATACTAAACCCGGAGGGGATAGCAATGCAAAACGTCATTTTTGATTACGGTATGGTGTTGGTGCGGTTTGATCCCGCGTATATGGTGGGACAATACGTCAGCGACCCCGCCGATGCGGCACTGTTGGCGGACATCGTCTTTGACCGCGCCTATTGGGATCGCTTGGATGCGGGTACCGTTGAGGATGAGGAGGTGCTCGCGGCGTGTCGCGCGCGTTTGCCCGCGCGGCTGTGGGAGAGTGCCGACAAGATCTATTACAACTGGATATACAACCTGCCCGAGATCGCGGGTATGCGCGAGTTGATACGCGACCTAAAAGCGCATGGTGTGCGGTGCTTTTTACTCTCCAACATCTCCCGTTACTTTGCCGCCCACAGCACCGAAGCCCCGTTGATCGCCGAAATGGAGGACTGCGTGTTTTCTGCTGTGTGCGGATTGCAAAAGCCCGATCCGGCGATCTTCGCTCACGCGTGTGAAAAATTCGGCATCGCACCGTTTGAAACCCTGTTCGTGGACGATCGCGCCGAAAACGTGTTTTCAGCCGAAGCCTGCGGTATGCGGGGGTATGTTTTTGACGGCGATGCCGCGGCACTCGGTAGATATTTGGACACACTTTTGTGTAATAGGTGATTGACAAACGGGAATACGTGTGATAGAATGCTAAAAAGAGAATTTATAAAAAGGGTGAAAAAAATGAAACATATCCAGACCATCGAAACCCGTAATCTGTGCGAGAGCGCGAAAAAGGGCGGTTGCGGCGAATGCCAGACTTCTTGCCAGTCCGCTTGCAAGACCAGCTGCGGTATCGCGAACCAGAAGTGCGAAAACAAGAAGGAAAGCAAATAAGTTTGCAAAAATGCCGCCGACATCGGCGGCATTTTTTTTGAAGGAGATAAGGCAATGGTTCATCAATATAAACTGGGAGACTACAACATCGTACTCGACGTGTGTTCGGGTGCGGTGCACGCGGTAGATGAGGTCGCGTACGATATCATAGCGCTGTTTGAAACGCACACCCGTGAGGCGATCGTCGCGGCAATGACGGAAAAATACGGCGACTGTGCGGATATTACGGCGGCGGATATCGACGAGTGCTACGAGCAGGTCGCTTCGTTGAAAGAGCAGGGGAAACTGTTTACGGAAGATACGTTCGAGCCGATGGCGGGTGCCTTGAAACAGAAAACGGCGGGTGTCGTGAAAGCGCTGTGTCTGCACGTTGCCCACACCTGCAACCTGAACTGTGCCTATTGTTTTGCCAGCCAGGGAAAATATCACGGTGACCGTGCGGTGATGAGTTTTGAGGTGGGTAAGCAGGCACTGGATTTTCTGGTGGCCAATTCGGGCACGCGCCACAACTTGGAAGTGGACTTTTTCGGCGGCGAACCGCTGATGAATTTTCAAGTGGTGAAAGATCTCGTGGCCTATGCCCGCCGCATCGAGAAGGAGAAGGGCAAGAATTTCCGCTTCACGCTTACCACGAACGGTGTGTTAGTGGACGATGACGTCATTGATTTTGCCAACCGCGAGTGTGCCAACGTGGTCCTCAGTCTGGACGGACGCCGTGAAGTGCACGACCGCTACCGCGTAGACTACGCGGGCAACGGCAGTTGGGAGAAGATCGTACCCAAATTCCAGCGCTTCGTCGAAGCGCGCGGCGGGAAAGATTACTACATGCGCGGTACCTTTACCCACGAAAATCCCGACTTTTTAAAGGATATTCAGCAGATGCTGGATCTGGGGTTCAACGAACTCAGCATGGAACCCGTGGTGTGTGCCGAAGGCGATCCCGCGGCGTTGACCGAAGAGGATCTGCCCGTCGTTCTCGAGCAGTACGAGAAACTGGCGGAATTGATGCTTCAGCGTGAGCGGGCAGGCGACCCGTTCACCTTCTATCACTATATGATCGATCTTACGGGAGGCCCGTGCATCTACAAGCGCATTTCGGGTTGCGGAAGCGGCACGGAATATATGGCGGTCACCCCGTGGGGCGACTTGTACCCGTGCCACCAATTTGTGGGTGAGGAGAAATTCAAACTCGGCAACGTGTGGGACGGCGTGACCAACACGGCGGCGCAGGATGAGTTTGCGGCGTGTAACGTGTACGCGCACGAAGAATGCCGTGATTGTTGGGCGCGTTTGTATTGCTCGGGCGGTTGTGCCGCCAATGCGTACCACGCGACGGGAAGTGTCACGGGTGTGTACGAATATGGGTGCAAACTGTTCAAAAAGCGTATGGAATGTGCCATTATGCTCGCGGTCGCGCGGGCGTTGGGCGAATGAGTATGAAGACACCGATCGTCGATTTCGTGCGCCGCTACGCGGCGGACGGCACGTCCCGTCTGCACATGCCGGGGCATAAAGGACACTCCGTGATAGGGTGCGAAGCGTGGGATATTACCGAGATCCACGGCGCGGACAGTTTGTATGAGGCGAGCGGGATCATTGCCGAGAGTGAAGCCAACGCAAGCCGTCTCTTCGGTGCGGCTACGTATTATTCCACCGAAGGCGCATCACAGTGTATTCGTGCCATGCTTCATCTGGCGATGCTGTTGCGCGGCAACAAAGCCCGCCGTGTGTTGGCAGGGCGCAACGCGCACAAAGCATTTCTCAGTGCCGCGGCGTTGCTGGACGTGGACGTGGCGTGGTTGTATCCTGCCGATGAGGAAAGTTATCTCTCATGCACGGTGACTCCCGCGGCGCTGGAAGCGGCGCTTACCCGTCGATCGGTTGCCGCGGTGTACCTTACCTCTCCGGATTATTTGGGAAATACCGCGGATATTTCCGCCTTGGCAGAGGTGTGCCGCCGCCACGGCGTGCGGTTACTGGTGGATAATGCCCACGGTGCCTATCTCAAATTTCTGCCGACGTCAAAACACCCCATAGATCTCGGTGCCGATCTCTGCTGTGATTCGGCGCACAAGACCTTGCCCGTGCTGACGGGCGGTGCGTATCTGCACGTGGCAAAGACCGTGCCGCTGTTGACACCGACGGTCAAGGCGGCGCTTGCGTTGTTCGGTTCCACCAGCCCGTCCTATTTGATATTGCAATCGCTTGATGCCGCGAACGTTTATCTTGAAAATTTCGCGGTATCACTGGCGGCGTTTTTGCCGCGTGTGGAAGCGATGAAGCAACGGTTGACCGCCGACGGATATCGCCTGTGCGGTAACGAGCCGTTGAAGATCACGGTCGCCACCAAGCCGCGCGGATACCGCGGCGACGAAGCGGCGAATGCACTGCGAAAAGCGGGCGTCGAGTGCGAATTTGCCGATCCCGATCATGTCGTGCTGATGTTGACACCGCAGTTGGGTGAAGATGACCTGCTTCGCGCAGAAACGGCACTGCTGTCCCTGCCGCCGAAGCCGCCCGTGACCGCGCGCCCGCCGCTGTTTTGCGCGGGTGAGCGGATACTCACGGTGCGTGAGGCGATGCTCGCGAGAGCCGAATCGGTGGCGGTCGAACAAGCGGTCGGCCGCGTGCTTGCCGCACCGACGGTGGGCTGTCCGCCCGCCGTGCCGATCGCCGTTTGCGGCGAACGGTTGGATGAGCAGGCGCTTTTGTGTTTTCAGTATTACGGTATTAAAACCTGTGCGGTGGTTGCCGAAGAATCGTGAAAGGAGTTTTTGTATGAAGATCTGTGATTTGTTACAACAACATACCCCCTCCCTGTCGTTTGAGGTGTTCCCGCCGAAGACCGAAACGGGCTTTGAAAGTGTGAAGACCGCGACGGAAGAGATCGCGAAACTGCGTCCCGCGTTTATGAGTGTGACCTACGGCGCGGGCGGCGGTACGAGCCGCTATACGCTTGAGATCGCCAAAAATATTAAAGAGATGTACGGGGTGCCCACGCTGGCGCATCTCACTTGCGTGTCCTCCACGCGGGAAACGGTGCGGGAAAAGATCACGCAGATCCGCGCGGCGGGCATTCAAAACGTGATGGCGTTGCGCGGCGATATTCCAAAGGAACTTGAAGGTGCCGACCGCCGTGGGTGGGATTACCGCTATGCGGTGGAACTGGTTGCCGAACTCAAGGCCGAATGTCCCGATTTTTGCATCGGCGGCGCGTGCTATCCCGAAATCCACCCCGAAAGCGAAAATCAGCGGGAGGACATTCGTCGCCTGAAAGAGAAAGTGGACGCGGGGTGCGATTTTCTCACCACGCAAATGTTTTTCGACAACAATCTTCTGTATAATTTCCTTTATAAGATCCGCGAAGCGGGCATCACCGTGCCGATCGTGGCGGGTATCATGCCCATCACCAACGCCAATCAGGTGGAACGCGCGGTGAAACTGTCGGGTTCGTTTATGCCCCAACGCTTTAAAAGTTTGGTGGACAAATTCGGCGTATCACCTGCCGCGATGAAACAGGCGGGTATCACCTACGCCACCGACCAGATCATTGACTTGTATGCTAACGGCATCACCAACGTGCACGTCTATTCCATGAACAAGCCCGACGTTGCCGCGAAGATACAGGACAACCTCAGTGATATTTTGGGATCATGAGCGGTACGGTTATGACAAAAACATACCCCCTGCCGTTGGTAGAGGAGCGTGACGTGTGGCGCTATGCCGCCGGCCGCGAAGCGGACGAAAACGCGCGGGAACTGTTGCGTGCATGCGCGACCGAGGCGGCGACGGTTGCTGTTTGCCGTGTGTGTTACGTCCGCTATCCCGTAAAAGCGGCGGGCGATATCAGCACCTTCGGTGGGGTGGAGTGGCACTCTGCCGCCCTTGCAACGCGGCTTTCGGGTTGTCGCGAAGCGGTGCTGTTTGCCGCGACGCTCGGCGCGGGATTTGACCGTCTGCTTCAAAAATACAGCCGTCTGTCGCCTGCCCGTGCATTGTTGTTGCAGGGGTGGGGTACGGCGTGTGTGGAGGCGCTGTGCGATACGTTTTGTGCCGAATTTCCCACTGCCACGGCGCGGTTCAGCCCTGGCTACGGCGATTGGGACTTGGCGGCGCAACGCGACGTGTTTCGTCTGTTAGAGCCGTCGCGACATATCGGCGTGTGCTTAAACGACAGTTTGTTGATGACCCCCGTAAAGACCGTCACGGCGGTGTTGGGGATTAAGGAGAGCGATCGCGATGACCTTTCGTGAATATCTGAACAGCGGTATCGTCCGATTGGACGGCGGTATGGGTACGTTGCTTCAAGAGCAAGGGCTTGCCGCGGGAGAATACCCCGAGCGGTGGAACCTCACCCATCCCGACGCGATCCGCGACGTCCATCGCGCCTATTACGAGGCGGGTAGTCGGGTGGTCTCGACCAACACGTTCGGTGCCAACCGCTTAAAGTTTTCTGCTGACGAACTGGAGGAGATCGTTGCGGCGGCGGTGCAAAACGCCAAAGCCGCCCGCGACGCGGTCGGCGGCGGGGACCGCTACATCGCATTGGATATCGGCCCGTCGGGGAAACTTCTGCGCCCATTGGGTGATCTGGATTTCGAAGATGCCGTGGCTTTGTTTGCCGAGACGGTGAAACTGGGTGTCAAATACGGTGTGGATGCCATCCTCATCGAAACGATGAACGATTGCTACGAAACCAAAGCCGCCTTGCTTGCGGCAAAGGAAAACAGCGATCTGCCCGTGCTGGTGTCCAACGCCTACGGCGAGGACGGTAAACTGATGACGGGCGCTACCCCCGCCGCTATGACGGCGATGCTGGAAGGTATGGGTGCGGATGCGGTGGGTGCCAATTGCTCACTCGGTCCGCGGCAACTGGCGGGCGTGGCCGAAGAGTTGCTTGCCGCGGCTTCGGTACCCGTGTTGCTCAAACCCAACGCGGGTCTGCCCCGCATGGTCGACGGACGCACGGTGTTCGACGTATCGGCAGAAGAGTTTGCCGACGAATTGGCCGCACTCGTGCAAAAAGGGGTGCGCGTGGTGGGCGGCTGTTGCGGTACCACCCCCGCGTATATTGCGGCGTTGGAAACGCGCGTGCAAAAACTTACCCCCGTGCCAATCGCGCCGAGATCCTGCACGGTGGTGTCGTCGTATACCCATGCGGTAACGTTCGGGGACAGGCCGTTGCTGATCGGTGAGCGCATCAACCCCACGGGTAAAAAACGCTTCAAGCAGGCTTTGATCGAAAACGATATGAACTATCTCTTGTCGGAGGGGATCCGCCAGCAGGAGAAGGGTGTGCAACTGTTGGACGTGAATGTCGGTTTGCCGGATATCGACGAGGTGGCAATGCTCACCGCTGCCGTGTGCGAATTGCAGGCGGTGTGCGACCTGCCGCTTCAGATCGACACGGCGGATCCCACGGCGATGGAAGCGGCGTTGCGCCGCTATAACGGTAAGGCGCTGGTCAACTCGGTAAGCGGTAAACAGGAGAGTATGGCGGCGGTATTTCCGCTGGTAAAAAAATACGGCGGCACGGTGATCGCCCTGACGCTGGACGAAAACGGCATTCCCGCCGACGCAGAGGGACGGGTGGCGATCGCCCGCAACATTTTGAAGACGGCCGCCGCCTACGGTATCGACAAACGGGATATCGTGTTTGATACGCTGGCGATGACGGTCAGTGCGGACGAGCGGGCGGCGTGCGCCACCCTTGCGGCACTGCGCGCCATTCGTGACGAGTTGGGATGTCACACATCACTCGGCGTGTCCAACGTGTCCTTCGGTCTGCCCGCAAGGGACGCGCTCAACAGCGTGTTCTTCGCGTTGGCGCTCGAAAACGGGCTGTCGGCGGCCATCATGAACCCCTATTCCGCCGATATGATGCGTACGTATTACACCTACAACGCGCTGAAGGGCAACGATCCGAACTGTACCCGCTATATCGAAGCGGCGGCGGAATTTACCGCCGTAAGTGCGGCGGCACCCGTTGCCGCGACACAAACAGCCGCGGGCAGTGCGTTGCAACAAGCCGTTGCCAAAGGACTTAAAGAGCATGCGGCAGCGGAAACGATCACCCTTCTAAAAACTACCCCCCCGCTGGATATCGTGCAAAACGAGATCGTGCCCGCGTTAAACACGGTGGGTGAAGGGTTCGAGAAGAAGACCGTCTATCTGCCGCAATTGCTGATGAGTGCGGAGGCGGCACAGGCGGCGTTTGAGCAGATCAAAGCGGTGATGCCCGCGGGTGAAAAGCGCGGTGTCTGCGCGGTACTCGCGACGGTGCGCGGGGATATCCACGATATCGGCAAGAATATCGTAAAACTGTTGCTCGAGAATTACGGCTTTGAGGTGATCGACCTCGGGAGAGACGTGCCGCCCGAAACGGTCGCAGACGAAGTGGTAAAACGGCATGCGCCGCTCGTGGGGCTCAGCGCCCTGATGACCACGACCGTCCCCGCCATGGAGGAAACGGTGCGGCTGTTAAAAGAGCGCGCTCCGTGGTGCAAGACCATGGTCGGCGGCGCGGTGCTGACGGCGGAGTATGCCGCCCGCATCGGTGCCGATGCCTATGCGAAAGATGCGATGGAAGGCGTACGCTTGGCGCAAACGCTGACAAACAATACGTAAAAAAAGCCCGCCGTACGGCGGGTGCGGTTAGGAATAAAATGGAGAGAATGCACTCTTACGAGCGCATTCTCTCCTTGTGCTTTGTGAATATTTATGCCACTTGGAAAGTGGCTGTGACCCTTGGCCCCCTTGTTA
>CAZESL010000001.1:0-77759 GCA_964515215.1 uncultured Eubacteriales bacterium | reverse complement strand
ATCCGTATCGTCCTTTTCCACCGGGAACACGTTGGCGCCTGCCGGCACGAAGCCCGTGCCCATTTCGGGAATCGAGAGGGTGCCGTTTTCCACCCCCAACTCCTCCGCCGTGATGCCGAGTGCTTCGGTCGAAGTAAACAGCGAATATACCGCGGGGTCGGACATCGGCACGTCCATCACCGAAATGCCCGTGTTTTCCTCCAGATACTTGTAGGTGGTGGGAATGACGTGACCGAGGTTATCGAGTTTCAGGATGGTATCGTGAATGGAATGGAAATCGAAGTGGGTGGTGAGTATCTCGGATTTCGGATCGTCCGCAGGATGCTGGATGGGACAGAAATCCTCCACGTCAAACTCGTCGGGCACGACCACCATGCCGCCCGGGTGCTGACCCGTGGTGCGCTTGATACCCGTGCATCCCGCCGCCAAGCGTTCGATCTCGGCAGGGGTATAGCTGAGTCCGCGTTCTTCCGCATATTTTTTCACGTAACCGTACGCCGTCTTCTCCGCCACGGTGGAGATGGTGCCCGCCTTGAACACGTGGTCCAGACCGAACAGTTTTTCGGTGTAGCGATGGGCGTAGAACTGATACTCACTCGCAAAGTTCAAGTCGATATCCGGGGCTTTATCGCCGTCGAAACCGAGGAAGGTCTCAAACGGAATTTCGTGCCCGTCGCGTCCGAGCGGTTCACCGCACTGCGGACACACCTTATCGGGCAGGTCAAAGCCCGAACCGACTTCGCCGTGGGTGAAAAATTCGGAATATTTACACTTCTTACACACGTAGTGCGGGGCGAGCGGGTTGACTTCCGAAATACCCGCCATACTCGCCACGAAAGAGGAGCCGACCGAACCACGCGAGCCGACCAGATAGCCGTGATCCACCGAATCTTTCACGAGTTTTTGCGCGATCATGTACAGCACCGAAAACCCGTGCTTGATAATGGAGGACAACTCGCGCTCCAACCGTGCCGACACGATCTCGGGCAGGGGATCGCCGTAGATCTCTTTGGCGCGATTCCAGCAGATCTCCTGCAATTCCTCGTCTGCACCGTCCATGTGCGGCGAGAAGGTGCCCTTCGGAATGGGACGCACCGCTTCGATGCTGTCCGCAATGCGGCGGGGATTTTCCACCACCACTTCATACGCTTTTTCCTCGCCTAAGTACGCAAATTCCGCGAGCATCTCTTCGGTGTTGCGGAAATACAAGGGGGCTTGTTCGTCCGCATCGCCGTACCCCTGCCCCGCCTGCAGAATGCGGCGGTACACCTCGTCTTCGGGATCCATAAAGTGCACGTCACAGGTGGCGCACACGGGAATGTTCAATTTTTCACCCAACCGCACGATGGTACGGTTGAAGTCCCGCAACTGCTCTTCGGTCTGTACCGTGCCGTTGCGGAGCATAAAGGCGTTGTTGCCGATCGGCTGGATCTCCAAAAAGTCGTGGAATTTCGCGATCTCGCACAGTTCGCCCCACGGTTTGCCCGCCAAAATGGCGTGGAACAGTTCGCCCGCTTCGCACGCACTGCCGAGGATCAATCCTTCGCGGTGCTCCATCAGCTTCGTCTTGGTGATACGCGGCTTGCGGTAGAAGTTCTTGGTGTGCGACCACGAGATGAGTTTATACAGATTTTTGAGGCCCACCTGATTTTTCACAAGCAGGATCAAGTGGAACGGTGCCGCTTTTTTATCTTCGAGCGACTCATTGACGTCCTGCCACGCACGCACACCGCGCAGATCGCGCAGGTCGGTGCACATGCAAAGGAAGATCTCCGCCAGCACTGCGGCATCGTCGCACGCACGGTGGTGGTTAAAGTCACCGAGATGCAAGTGTTCCGCCACCGTGTTCAGTTTATGATTTTTCAGATCGGGATAGAGGGCACGCGCCAGCGGCACGGTATCGATCGCCCCGAAGGGGTACCCCATATCCTGCCGTTTCGCCGCCTGACGGATAAACGCGGTATCGAACCCCGCGTTGTGCGCCACCAAGATCGTGGTATCGCCGCAGAAATCGTAAAACGCCTCCAGCGCTTCCCGCTCGCTCAGCGCGTTTGCCACCATCGCATCGGTAATACCGGTGAGTTCGGTGATCTTCGGCGGGATCGGACGCTCGGGATTCACGAAGGTATTAAAGGTATCGCTCACCGCACCGTCGTGCAGACGCACCGCACCGATCTCGGTAATGCGGTCGGAGAGGGCGCTCAACCCCGTCGTCTCCAGATCAAACACGATGACGTCACCGCCGATATCGCCCATAACACCCGGTTCCACCACACCCGCACGGTCGTTGACGTAATACGCCTCACTGCCGTACAGTACCTTGATATCCACGCCTTTTTTGGCGAGCTTTTCCGCCGTGTTCATCGCATCGGGAAACGCCTGCGCCACGCCGTGGTCGGTGATGGCCACCGCGGGATGACCCCATGCCGCCGCCCGCTCGACCAGCGCGGATGCTTCACTCACCGCATCCATCTGCGACATTTTGGTGTGCAGGTGCAACTCCACACGTTTGACGGGCGCGTTGTCCCGTTTTTGATACTTCGCCAGCATCGCGAGCGAGCGGATACGGATCTGGTTATCTTTGGCAAACTCGTTGTAATCGTACGCACCCGAGATCAGCACGCACATACCGGGTTTGAGCGCTTCCATCAATGCTTTCTTATCCTTATCCCGCCGATGGTCGGCACGGAGCACGGCGGTAATGGAATTGGTCTTATCCGACAAACAGATATTAAACCGCGTACTGCTGCCGTCGCGGCTCTCGCGCGCGTCGATCTTGAAGATCTCGCCCCACACCGTCACAAAACTGCCGTCCGCCTCCAGGGAGGACATCGGTTGCGGTTTTACATTGGAGGGGGTGCCGAACATATAATTGGCCGTCTCCAGCCATACGGGCAGGCCGTCGCGCGGCGGTGTGTTCGGGTCGGCGGGATCGAGCGGGATCGGATTTGCCACGTCGTGCTGTGCCGCCTTTTTCATCGCTTTTTGCCGCTGTTCTTCCCGCTGTGCCGCGGCGGCGGCCGCCGCTTCGCGGTCGGCTTCCTCACGCAACGTGCGGTAGTATTCGTCGTCGGTATCGAGTGCGTCGGCACCTTCCAACACCACCGTCACACGGCGACCGAACATCTCTTCGATCAGTTCCGCAAGCAGGCGGTCGATACCCATCGTACACAGCATTTCCCGTCCGCCGCGCGGCAACACGACGGCAAATTCATTCTCCTCCAAACGGAACGTCGCACCGTCAAAACTGCCGTTTACCGCCGTGTGGCGGGTACGGAGCAGATCAATAAGCAGCGGGAACAACGCTTCGTCCCCCAACTGCTCGGCGGGATATTGCGGCATCAAGGTCACCGTCGCGCGCAGAGCTCCCGACAACCATTCCGCCGTGTCGTGCAGGTCACCGTACGCCACCGCACCGTCGGGCATGACCGTCACGGTCACCTGATGCCGTTCATTATGTACACGCACACCGATCACCGCCGCATCGCGAAGCGGCGCTTTCACAGGTACGTCTTTTAGATACTGTCCAAACAATTCGCCAAACAAGGGCGCTCCCATAATATACTAACTCCTTACAACTTTTCGATCTCGCTCATCAATTCTTCCACGGCGTCCGCTTCGGGCACCGTACGCAATACTTCACCTTTTTTAAATATGGCAACCTTTCCGTTGCCGCCCGCAAGGCCGATATCCGCCTCACGCGCTTCACCGGGGCCGTTCACCACACAGCCCATCACCGCCACGGTAATAGGTTTTTTTAGAGTGGAAATACGGGACTCCACTTCGCTTGCGATGCCGATCAGGTCAATGGCAGTGCGTCCGCAAGTCGGGCAGGATACCAGACGCGGGCGATCCTGACGGAGCCCTAATGCGTGCAGGATATCCAGCCCCGCCGCCACCTCGCGCACGGGGTCGGCGGTGAGCGACACGCGAATGGTGTCGCCGATGCCGTGAAGCAGCAAACTGCCGATACCCGCCGCCGATTTTAAAAGCCCCATGCGTTCGGTGCCCGCTTCGGTCACACCGACGTGCAAGGGATAGTCACAGCACTGTGCGGTCAGTTCGTAGGCTTTTACCATGGTCGGCACGTCGGAGGATTTCATCGACAGCACGATATCGTAAAAGTCGTATTTTTCAAGTAAGCGGGCATGATACAGCACGCTGTCCCGCAATGCCTCGGCACACGGGTGTCCGTATTTTTGCAATATCTCCTTTTCGAGCGACCCGCCGTTTACACCGATGCGAATGGGAATCCCCTTCTCACGGCAAACGGTCGCGACGGCGCGGACGTTTTCCTCCCCGCCGATGTTGCCGGGATTGATGCGGATCTTATCGATGCCCGCCGCCGCCGCTTCCAGTGCCAACTTGTGGTCGAAATGAATATCCGCCACCAGCGGTACCTTCACCGCCTCTTTCAAAGCGGGAATGAGGGCGATCGCCTCTTTGTTCGGGATAGCGGCACGAATCAGCTCACAGCCTGCCGCTTCGAGCGCTTTCGCCTGCGCCACACTGCCCGCAATATCGTGCGCGGGCACGTTCAGCATGGACTGCACCGTCACGGGATGTCCCCCGCCGATGCACACACCGCCTGCGTTTACCGTTCGCTTTGCCATAGTTTACCCTCCCGTAATCATCCCGTGATCAACTTTGTAATATCGCTGTAGGTCACCGCCAACATCAGCAGTAACAGCAAGATCAACCCGATAAAATTCACAATACCTTCGTACTTTGCGGGCACCTTGCGTCGGAAGATCAATTCAAACAGCAAGAACACCAACCGTCCGCCGTCCAATGCGGGCAGAGGCAACAGATTGAACACGCCCACGTTCACCGTGATAAGAATGACCAAGGTAAGCAACGTGCGTATTCCTGCCAGGCGGTCGGTATGTGTCACGGCATTTTCCACCGCATCTCCGATCACGTCCACCGTACCCACAGGACCCGACAGATCGTTCAGTCCGTATTTGCCCGTGAGGATATCCCCCAGACTGCGCCACACCATCACGCCGAGGGAATACTCGTTTTTGAGTGCGTGCAAAAAGACGTTGCCGAAGGTACGGGGTTTGCCCACGATCACAAAATCGTATTGCAGATAGCGATTGCCCGCCTCATCGGTGTTCAGCGTAAAGGTCACGCCGTTCAGCGTCACCTTTTCCGTCTTGCCCTTTGCATTTTTGCGCTTGACCACCATATCAAACACGCCGTCTTCGTCGGTCTGCAGGGCGGAGACCATATCAAAATCCGCCGTCACCACACGGCGGCCGTTGATACTGACAATGGTGTCTCCCGGACGCAGCCCCGACTTGTAGGCGGGCGTATCTTCCGCCAACGAGTGAATTTGGGTAGTGGAAAACAGCACTTCACCGTCTGCATTCGGCGATTGACAAAACGCGTAGTTTACCACCAACAGCACATAGCCGAGTATCAGGTTCATCACGGCACCCGCCACCACGATCAAAATGCGTTGCCACACCTTTTTCTGATAAAACGCGCGTCCGTCGTCGGCGGGTGTTTCCTCGCTCTTTTCTTTTTGAAACCCACTGCCGCCGAGCGCTTCGGGCATCTCGGTCTCGGGGTCTTCCCCCTCCATGGCGCAAAAACCGCCGATGGGAAGCAGGCGCAAGGTGTACTTCGTTTCCCCCTTGCCGAATTTCAACAGTTTCGGTCCCATGCCGATGGCAAACTCATTCACCTTCACGCGGCAGAGTTTCGCCACGATAAAATGTCCAAATTCGTGCAACACAATAATGATGCCGAAAATGAGCAACGCCGCCAAAATTTTGCCGGCAGTCACCAAAAAAGCCATGTTATTACCCTTTCTGCAGGTTAGACCGTCAAATCCGAACTCCGTTTTTTGGAAGGCGGATTTTCGCTCACCCTACGTTAAAATGCTCGCCAATACGCAAGTATTGGCGCCGCTTTCGCCTTGATTGACCAAAAATCCGCTCTTCCCAAAATCCTCGACCGTGAAGCGGCGGGTGCGGATTTGACGGTTTAACCTACCAATTCTCTTGCCTCGCGGTCGGCCAGGAACACGTCGTCCAAACTGTTCAGTGCGGGCCACGCGCGATCCAGCATACATGCCGCTTTTGCGGTAATATCCAAAAATCCGATCTCACCTTTTAAGAAGAGTGCCACCGCCGCTTCGTTTGCCGCGTTCACCGCCGCGGGTGCAGTGCCGCCCACCGTCAAAGCACGGCGGCACAGATCCATCGCGGGGAAGGTAACGTTATCCGGCTCGAAGAAGGTGAGCGTACCGATCTCGGCAAGCGAGAGCGTTTCGGCGGGTGACGCCACCCGCGCGGGATAGGTCAGCGCGTACTGGATCGGAATACGCATATCGGGCAGACCGAGTTGCGCCAGTACCGCGTTGTCATCGTATTCGATGAGCGAGTGAATGATGCTCTCGCGATGCACCACGATGTCGATCTTCTCGGGCGGCATATCAAACAGCCACCGCGCTTCGATCAGTTCCAGACCCTTGTTCATCATCGTAGCCGAATCGATGGTAATTTTTGCACCCATATCCCAGTTGGGATGCCGCAGGGCATCCGCCGCCGTAACCGTGCGCAGTTGTTCCCGCGTTTTGCCGAAGAAGGGGCCGCCCGACGCGGTGAGGATCACCCGTTTGAGCGCCCGCTCGACGGGTGCGCCCTGCAAGCACTGAAAGATCGCGGAATGTTCGCTATCCACGGGAAGCAGACGCACCCCGTGCGCCTTTGCCGTTTCGGTCACCAGCGCGCCGCCTGCCACCAACGTCTCTTTGTTGGCAAGCGCCACGTCGTGCCCCGCTTCCAGTGCCGCCATGGTGGGTCTCAGTCCCGCCACACCGACAATGGAGTTGAGCACCACGTCCGCTTCGGGCAAGGAGGCCAGTGCGCACAATCCCTCTTCGCCGCCGAGCACCGTTACGGGCAGATCGGCTACCCGCACTTTGAGGTCTGCCGCCGCCTCTTCGTTACTCATGGCGGCGTAACGCGGGCGGAATTTGCGGATCTGTGCTTCGATCACGTCCACCTGACGGTGCGCCGTCAGCGCCAACACGGGATACCCCAGTTTTTCCGCTACGTCCAGTGCCTGCGTGCCGATCGAACCCGTACTGCCGAGCAGTACCAACCGTTTTTTCTCACTCATAACTACCTACTCCTTCAAACGATAGGCAAGAATTGTATCCACAAAAGCAACCACATTGCCACCGGCAACACGCTGTCAAAACGATCCATCGCGCCGCCGTGACCGGGCATGATATGACCGTAATCCTTCACACCGAAGCGACGTTTGATCACCGAGGCAAACAAGTCGCCGCACACCGACAGCGGGGCACCGACCGCCGCCGCACCGAGCAGTGACCACCAGTTCACGACCACGGCGTGACCGCACAGGAGGGTGTAGAGATACCCCGTGAGTGCCGATGCCGCGACCGATACGACAATGCCGCCGACAAACCCTTCCACCGTCTTTTTGGGACTGATGGCGGGGCACAGTTTGTGTTTACCGCAACACATGCCCGTGAAGTAAGCGCCCGTATCACTGAGCCACGGAATGACCAACACCAAAAAGAGATAGAAAAGGCCGTCTGCCCCGTGTGCACGCAATGCCGCCACAGCGGAAAACCCGCCGACCGCCACCGTGGGCAACAGCACCTTCAATGCCAGACGCTCGGGCGGCAATTCTTCGTGGCGCATCACGCCTTCCGCCATTACGTACAGCAAGTAGAGTGCCGCCGGCAGCATCCAGACCGCTCCGCCGAGCAGAAGGGTGAGCGGCAGCACTGCCGCCACCGCCACCGCCGGGATGCGGTCGCGCATCGCAAATCCTGCCGCACGCAACAACTCAAAGGTAGCAAGCCCTGCTAAAAGAGCCGCTGCCACCGTCAGCCCCGTCACACCGCCAAACAGCATGACCGCCAACGCCACCGCGGCGCCGATGATGCCGCTGATGATTCTTGTTACCATAGTGTTTCCCTCTTTTCGATGAATCAAACACCGCCGAAACGGCGATTTCGCCGTGCATATTCCGCCAGTGCCGCATCCATATCCGCCGTCGTAAAGTCGGGCCACAGAATATCGTCCATAAATACGTATTCCGCATACGCCGCCTGCCAGATCAGATAGTTCGACAAGCGGTGTTCGCCGCTCGGACGAACGATCAAGTCGGGGTCGGGCTGACCCGCCGTGTACAAGTGCGCTGATATCACGTCTTCGGTGATGTCGTCGGGCGAGAGCGCACCCGCTTGCACCTTTTGAGCAATGTCGCGCATGGCGGCGGTCAGTTCGTGCCGTCCGCCGTAATTCAGCGCGATGTTGAGACACATACCGTCCTTATCCGCCGTGCTTTTCTCCGCTTCTTCGATCAAGTCGCGGATATCCTCCGCCAGCGGCGCACGGTCGCCCAGGAAGCGCACGCGGATATTTTCCTTTGTAAAATCACGCAGAGATTCCTTCAGATAGTCCCGCAGAAGATTCATGATCGCCTGCACCTCTTCGGGAGGCCGCTTCCAGTTTTCGGTGGAGAACGCATACACCGTCACGTAGCGAACACCGCGCGCCTCGCAATGTTTTACGATGGTGCGAAACACCTTCGCCCCCGTCACGTGACCTGCCGTACGCGGCAGACCGCGCTTTTTTGCCCAGCGGCCGTTGCCGTCCATAATGATCGCCACATGGGTGGGCAATACGTCAACCTGCGGCGTTTCTTCCGCTTTCTTTTTAAATAGCGCCATACCGATACCTCCCTATGAAAGAGGACTCCGCGAAGCTATCGGAGTCCTTCTTTTCCAATTAGAGTTCCATGATCTCCTTTTCCTTTGCCGCAGCAAGGTCGTCGATCTCTTTGCAATACTTGTCGGTGAGCGTTTGCATCTTCTTTTCACCGTTCGCCTGATCGTCTTCGGTGATCTCATTGTTCTTCTTCATCGCCTTCAACTTTTCAAGCGAATCACGGCGAATACCGCGGACCGACACCTTGAATTCCTCGCCCATTTTCAACACGCTCTTACCGAGTTCACGGCGGCGTTCTTCGGTCAGCGGCGGGAACACCAGACGAATGACGGTGCCGTCATTCTGCGGGTTGATGCCGATATCCGACACCTGAATGGCTTTTTCGATCGCTTTCAGCGTGGTCTTATCCCACGGCTGGATCGCCAGCGTGCGGGCATCCGGCACCGACACCGCCGCCATCTGGTTGACGGGTGTCTCCACACCGTAGTAATCCACACGCACTTTATCGAGCACGGCGGGATTGGCACGGCCTGCGCGAATGGCGCCGTACTCGTTCACGAGCCCCTGCACCGTCTTTTGCATTTTTTCTTCGGTTACGCGAAACAGTTCTTTCATAACAAAGTCCTCCTACGTTTATCGTACAATGGTACCGATCGGCTCGCCGCCGATGGCGCGCACAATGTTCTGCGGATCGTCCAGATTGCACACCAGAATGGGCAACCCGTTCTCACGGCAAAGCGAAGCCGCCGCCGCATCCATCACTTTCAGTTCCTTGTTCAGCACTTCGGTGAAGGTCAACTCATCGTACTTCACCGCATTGGGGTTAAGTTTCGGATCGCTGTCGTACACACCGTCCACCATGCTGGCTTTCAGAATGATGTCCGCTTCGATCTCCGCCGCGCGCAGCGCCGCCGCCGTATCGGTGGAGAAGAAGGGATTGCCCGTACCGCAACCGAACACCACGACGCGCCCCTTTTCCAAATGGCGCACCGCACGGTTGCGGATGTACGGCTCGGCGATCTCGTTCATCGCGATAGCGGTCTGCACACGCACTTCACAGCCAAGCTGTTCCAGGCCGTCCGCAATGGCCAACGCATTGATGGTGGTTGCAAGCATACCCATGTGATCGGCACGGGTGCGATCCATCTTGCCGCTGGAGCGGCCGCGCCAGAAGTTACCGCCGCCGACCACGATCGCGATCTCGGCACCGGCTTCCTGACATTCCTTTATTGCTTTACACACGGTCAAAACGGTATCAAAATCAAGTCCCGTCTTTTTTTCACCCGCCATAGCCTCGCCGCTGAGTTTCAACAATACGCGCTTATACTTCGGTGTCATACTACCCACTCCCAAACTTTTGATATGTCGAAAGGTCTGCCGTTATGTTCACACTGTATCTATTGTACTATATTTTGTTCGCCATGTAAAGGCAAACCTTGCATTTTTCTGTAAATTTTCTGTGTGATTTTCTAAAAGCACAAAAAAACAGCTGTTGCAAACGCAACAGCTGTTTTCAAATTTTTAGCCGATCATGCCGGCAACTTCCGCCGCGAAGTCGTCTTCGCGCTTCTGCAGGCCTTCGCCCTTCTCAAAACGGGTGTATTCCACCAGTTTGAGCGAGCCGCCCGCCGCCTTGGCACAGTTTTCGATATACTGGCCGACCGAAACGTCGCCGTCCTTCACGAACGCCTGCTGCAGCAAGCAGTTCTCCTCGAAGAACTTGCGCAGTTTGCCCTCGACCATCTTTTCGACGATCTGCTCGGGCTTGTTCGCATTCTTCGGATCCTGCTTGATCAGCGCGATCTGCACTTCCTTTTCCTTCTCCACGTCAGCCGCGGGGACGGATTCCTTCGAGAGATACAGCGGGTTGAGCGCCGCGATCTGCATCGCCACGTCCTTGCCGCACGCGGTCAGCGCATCCGCCGCCACGCCGTCCGCCTCGAAACGCACCAACACGCCGATACGGCCGCCGCCGTGGACGTACGCCACGCAGTCGCCCTCGTAGCGAACGAAACGGCGCACCGTCATGTTCTCACCGATAACGAGGATCTTCTCCTGCAGAGCCGCCGCCACCGATTCCATGCCCGCGCAGGGCTTGGTCATCAGTTCGTCGACGTTCGCGGGGTTGGTTTCGGCAACCGTATCCGCGATCGCCGCCACAAACTCCTGGAACTGCGGGTTCTTCGCCACGAAGTCGGTCTCCGAGTTCACTTCGACCACAACACCGACTTTCTTATCTTCATAGGTGGTAGCGTACGCCACACCTTCCGCCGCAATGCGGCCGGCCTTCTTCGCCGCCTTCGCAAGACCCTTCTCACGAAGAACGTCGATCGCCTTTTCCATATCGCCGTCCGTTTCGGCCAGCGCCTTCTTGCAATCCATCATGCCAACACCCGTGCGCTCACGCAGGGTCTGCACGTCTTTCGCCGTAAATGCCATGATATCCAATCCTTTCAATAAATTTAAATCGGATAATTTCTGAATTATTCCGCCGCTTCCTCGGTAACTTCTGCCGCCTCTTCGGGAGCGTTCTGCTCGCCCTGGTTGGCTTCGATGATCGCATTCGCCATCACGCCCGCGATCAGCTTCACAGCACGGATCGCATCGTCGTTGCCGGGGATGACGTAATCCACTTCATCGGGATCACAGTTGGTGTCCACGATCGCGACGACCGGGATACCCAGTTTCTTCGCTTCCGCCACCGCGATCTTCTCCTTGCGGGGATCGACGATGAACAGCGCGCCGGGGAGCTTCTTCATATCCTTGATACCGCCGAGGAACTTCTCGAGCTTCTCAATTTCGTGAGTCAGCTTGATAACTTCCTTCTTGGGCAGCAGATCAAAGGTGCCGTCCTCCTGCATGGTGTGCAGCTGGTTCAAACGAGCCACACGGCCGCGGATGGTACGGAAGTTGGTGAGCATACCGCCCAGCCAACGAGCGTTGACAAAGTACGCGCCTGCACGGACCGCTTCCTCACGGATGGAATCCTGTGCCTGCTTCTTGGTGCCGACGAACAGAACCGACTGACCGTTAGCCGCGATCTCACGCACGAATGCGTACGCTTCCTCCAACTTGCGGACCGTCTTCTGCAGGTCGATGATGTAGATACCGTTGCGCTCCGTGAAAATGTAGGGCGCCATTTTGGGGTTCCAGCGGCGGGTCTGGTGACCGAAGTGGACACCGGCTTCCAGCAGCTGCTTCATGGATACGACTGCCATTGCTATTTCCTCCTTGGTTTTTCCTCCGCAGAAGGTCGCGACCACCGTGCTCTTGCACGGCACCGACCGCTCCCTTTGCCACCTGCGTGTGAGATCAAAATATTTTTGGCTGTTCGTTTATAGCACACTTGTTTCTTCTTTGCAAGTGTTTTTTCAAACTTTTTTAAATTTTCTCCAAAAGCGTCGCATTCAACTCCGCCATCGTCGCGGCGGATGGCTCGGGCAGATGGCCGAACGGGAAAGTCAGCCCCATATTATCATACTTTGCTTGACAAATTTTGCGAAACGGCAACAGCTCCACCCCGTCCACACACGGATGTGCCTCGACGACCGCGCGCAGTTTTTGCACGTTTTCCGCCGTGTCGTTCACGGTGGGAATAATGACCTGCCGCAACGTCGTGGGGATGTTTTGCTCGTTCAAATAGTCCAAAAACGCTTCCACCGCCGCAAGCGAGCACCCCACGTGTTCACGGTAGGACGCGTCGTCGGTGTATTTCCAATCGAGCAAGACGCGGTCGGTCACGGCAAGGGCGGCCCGCGCCCCGTCGGTCAGCACACAGCCCGACGTATCGAGACAGGTGTGGATCCCTTCACGGCGACACAGCGCGAATACCTCGCGCACGAAATCCGCTTGCAGCAACGGTTCCCCGCCCGAGAGGGTAATACCGCCCGTCTCGCCGAAATATTCACGGTAGCGCATCGCTTTTTCCACCAATGCTTCGGCGGTATAGTCCGTGCCGCCCGCCGTCGCCCACGTATCGGGATTGTGACAGCACTTACACCGCAGATGACACCCTTGCAAAAAGGCTACAAAGCGCACACCGGGGCCGTCCACCGTGCCTAAACTTTGAATGGAATGTACGTACCCGCTCATACGGCCGAATGGAAGGTGCGGCTGATGACCTCCCGCTGCTGTTCGCGGGAGAGCTTATTGAAGTTCACCGCATAGCCCGACACGCGAATGGTGAGATTCGGGTACTTTTCGGGGTTTTCGTACGCGTCGATCAACGTTTCGCGGTTCAGGACGTTGACGTTGATATGGTGTGCCTTCTTCGCAAAATAACCGTCCAGAATGGTCACCAGATTGCGGATACGTGCTTCTTCCGTCTTGCCCAGTGCTTCGGGCGTGATGGAGAAGGTATTGGAAATACCGTCGCGGCAATCTTCGTAGCGGATCTTCGCCACCGAGTTGAGCGATGCCAGTGCGCCGTTTTCCTCACGGTTGTGCATCGGGTTGGCACCGGGGGCAAGCGGGGCACCCGCCGCCCGGCCGTCGGGAGTTGCCCCCGTGTGTTTGCCGTACATCACGTTGGAAGTGATGGTCAGCACCGACAAGGTGTGGATCGCGCCCCGATAGGTGGGCGTTTTACGCAATGCGGTGATCATCTGATGGGCGAGATCCCGTGCCAGCAGATCCACGCGATCGTCGTCGTTACCGTACTTCGGGAATTCCCCTTCGGTCGTGAAGGCGGTGATATAACCGAGTTCGTCCTTTACAGGATGCACCTTTGCGTATTTGATCGCGCTGAGCGAATCCGCCACCACCGAAAGACCCGCCACGCCGAACGCCATCAGCCGTTCGATCGCGGTGTCGTGCAGTGCCATCTGTGTCTTCTCGTAGGCGTATTTGTCGTGCATATAGTGGATCACGTTCATCGTGTTCACGTACAGTTTGCTGAGCCACTCAATATACACAGTATACCGTTCGGCTACCGCCGCATAATCGAGCGTGTCCCCCGCCATCACGGGCATCTGCGGACCGATGTGGATACCGCTCGTCGTGTCGTAACCGCCGTTGATGGCAATTAAGAGCAGTTTCGCGAGGTTGCACCGCGCACCGAAGAACTGCATCTGCTTGCCCACTTCCATCGCCGACACACAGCAGGCAATGGCATAATCGTCCCCGTGCAACGGGCGCATCAGATCGTCGTTTTCATACTGCACCGAATCGGTATCCGCCGACACTTTGGCGCAAAACCGCTTGAAGTTTTCGGGCAGGGCGGCAGACCACAGCACCGTGAGATTCGGCTCGGGCGACGAGCCCAAGGTGTAGAGCGTATTCAGCATACGGTAACTGTTTTTGGTGACCAGCGTACGGCCGTCTTTACCCATACCGCCCACCGCTTCGGTGATCCACATCGGATCGCCGCCGAACAACTCGTTGTATTCGGGGGTACGCAGATGGCGGGCGATACGCAGTTTCATCACGAAATCGTCCATCAACTCCTGTGCGCCCGCTTCGTCCAGCACGCCGCGTGCCATGTCCCGCTCAATGTAGATGTCAAGGAAGGTGCTCACGCGGCCGAGCGACATCGCCGCCCCGTTTTGCTCTTTGATCGCGCCGAGGTAGGCGAAATACGTCCACTGCACCGCTTCGCGGGCATCTTTGGCGGGGGCGCTGATATCGTAGCCGTACATCGCCGCCATCTCTTTCAGATACCCCAAAAAGGTGATCTGTTGGAACAGTTCTTCCAGCAGACGGACGGTATCCTGTGTGAACGGCTGTTCCGCCGCAGCCGCTTTATCTTTCTGTTTTTCTTCGATCAGGCGATCCACACCGTACAACGCCACACGGCGGTAGTCACCGATGATGCGACCGCGCCCGTATGCGTCCGGCAGGCCCGTAATGACGTGGCATTTGCGCGCCAGCCGCATTTCATCGGTATATGCGCGAAATACGCCGCTGTTGTGGGTGGTACGAAAACGAAATTCATCTTCCACTTTGTCACTCAAGCGGTAACCGTACGCCGCACATGCCTGACGTGCCATACGAATACCGCCGAAAGGGTTGACCCCGCGCTTGAGCGGCGCATCCGTCTGCATACCGACAATGAGTTCGTTGTCCTTATCAATGTAACCGGGGGCGTAATTCACGAGCGAGGACACGGTGTTCACGTCCACGTCCAACACGCCGCCTTTTTCACGCTCCTGACGGAACAGTTCCCGCACCTTTTCCATCAGTGCTTCGGTACGCAGCGTTGCCCCTGCCAAAAAATCGGCATCGCCTTCGTACGCGCGATAGTTCGTTTGAATAAAGTCGCGCACGTTGATCTCGTTTTGCCATACACCGGCGGTAAATCCGTTCCAATTCTCGTGCATTGCAGCAGGTCCCCTTTCGAGTGAAAAGAATAAAAAAGGCGAAATCCGTTCACTTCGAACAGATTTCGCCCAGACGGTCGGCACACATTGTTTTACACTTCCCCGCAGTGCTCTGCGAAATCCGTCAGTCATGTAAAACGCTGTCTGTATTATACCAAATCGCCCACCGTTTGTCAACACCCGCTATCGTGCCAAACCAAATAATCCGCGGCACACACCGCCGTGCGGTCTTCCCCCTCCCGCCTCTTGCGGGCGATTGACCAATATGGTCTCTTCACCGATCACCTCGATCTCTTTCCACGGGATGACCGTGTCCTCCTCGCACCCCATGATACCGAGTAATTTCGGCCGACCGTGCAACACGATCGCGGTCAGTTGCGCGGTGTGGGTATCCACCTCTACGTCGTCCACGCACCCAAGACGGGTACCGTCACAGACGTTGATGACCTCTTTGTTGTGCAGTTCCGTAATTCGACAATACACGCCTGTCCACCTCCCTTTCACACTACACCGTATGCGCGGGAGACGGAATATATTCACAGTTGTTCCTTGATGCGTTGCAACGCACTTTTTTCCAATCGGCTGACCTGCGCCTGGCTGATGCCGATCTCCGCCGACACTTCCACCTGCGTCATACCTTTGAAGAACCGTAACTGCAATATCTTTTTCTCCCGCTCGCCGAGGGAACGGATCGCCTCTTTCAATGCCAATTCGTCCAACCAATCGTTTTCGCCGTTTGTATCCCCCACCTGATCCATCACGTAGATGGTGTCACCGCCGTCCGCGTATACCGGCTCGTACAAGCTGACGGGCTCCACCACCGATTCGAGCGCCAACACCACGTCTTCCCGTGCCACGTCCAGTACACGGGCGATCTCCTCCACCGTCGGCTCGCTTTGCCGCTCGGCGGTCAGCTGTTCCTTCACCTGCATTGCGCGGTATGCCAGATCCCGCACCGAACGGCTGATACGCACACTGTTGTTATCCCGCAGGTACCGCCGTATCTCACCGATGATCATCGGCACACCGTAGGTGGAAAACCGCACGTTCTGCGTAATGTCAAAGTTATCGATCGCCTTCATCAGGCCGATACACCCCACCTGAAACAGATCGTCGGGATTTTCGCCGCGTCCCGCAAAGCGTTGAATGACGCTCAACACCAGACGCAGGTTGCCGTTCACCATTTCCTCCCGTGCTTTCGGATTCGTTCCCTCCCGCATTTCCCGCAAAAGCCGCATTTTTTCCGCCTCGCTGAGCACCTTCAACGTGGCGGTGTTCACCCCACAGATCTCCACCTTACCGAGCATACGCATACCACCTTTTCTCGTTCTGAAAACAGTATGGACACTTGCACGCGCAGTCATTCAAGAGGGAAAATATACCGTCATTACGCGGCGGATATAATATTAATACCATTAATATATGTTCAATTTGACAAAGTACACCGTGATTTCCGCGAACTTGACAGGCTCCGCGCTTTTATGGTATCTTTAGACCAAACCTTGTAAGTAGGAGGTACCCTTGTGAAAATGAAACCGCTTCGTGCTGTTGCCTATATACTCACCGTTCTTTTGTTACTGTCCGCCCTGTCGGCGTGCCGTGCCCCTGCCGTGCCGCCGACGAACGATCCCACGGCACCGCCCGTTCAGGCGAATAACACTTTGTCAGTGGGGTACGACTGCTTTTCGGGAGAGTTTCACCCGTTTTTTGCCCGTACCCAAAACGATTGCGAGGCTCTGTCTCTCGTCACCTTGCCCCTCCTGGATACCGACCGCGACGGTAACGTCGTTTTGGACGGTGCCGCGACGCAAAGCGGTATCGCGGACTGCACCGTCACCGCAAACGAAGACGGCACGGTAGTTTACGATCTTGCTCTGCGCGAGGACGTGACGTTCAGCGACGGCGAGCCGCTCACCGCCGACGACGTAATCTTTTCGATGTACGTGTTGGCAGACCCGTCATACGACGGCCCCTCTGCCTTCTCCACCCTACCCATTCAAGGACTTGCGGATTACCGCGCAGGTGTCAGTCCCGTACTGTATGAAACGTATGCCGCACTGGCGGACAAGATTCTGGCCGCAGGCCCAAATGCCACGGAATACGACGGCTTCACCGAAGCGCAATACACAACGTATTGGAATGACGCCTTGGCGGCGGCAGGTGAGATGTTCGTCGGCGAGATCATCGAGTATTGTCTGCAAAACTATGCGGAATTTCTTCCGCGATGCGGAAACGACGACGTGGTGCTCGGCATGTACGTGTGGGGATACGGCACTTTGAATGAGGACGGTACGTTCACCGACGCATTCGGCACGGTATACGATCTGCGATCCTCCTTCCCGACCAAAGCGGATTTTTGGCAGCGTATCCTCACGGCCCATAACCGCGACCTTTCGGCAGACGGCATCGACCGTGATGCCGCCGCCGCTTCCATTGTCGACCTCTTGAAACAAGCGTTTATTGCCATCGAAGGGCCGAAGGACGAAAATAAAGAGGAACTCGTCCACCGCGTTGCCGGCATCGAAAAGACGGGAGATCTCTCCGTCCGCGTGACGCTCACCGCTTCGGATGACGACGCCATACGCTGTTTGAACGTTCCCGTAGCCCCTCTGCACTACTACGGTGCGGACGAGGCGTACGACTACCAAAACGACCGCTTCGGCTTCACTAAGGGCGACCTTGCGGGGGTGCGAGCCAAAACGGCGCCTCTCGGTGCGGGCCCCTTCGTCTTCGGCAGTTACGAGGACGGCACGGTCACCTTAACGGCGAATGCCAACTACTGCAAGGGCCGTCCCGCCGTCGAAACACTGCTGTTGAAGACCGTCGACGATCGGGTAAGCGCCCTCGCCGACGGGACGGTGGACGTTGCCGCCGTGGACACACGCGAAAACAGCAATATTCCGAGCGACGGGCGTTTCACCGTCCTCACGGTGGACAGTCTTGAAGATGACGGCATAACCGCCGTGGTTTTCAACACCGCACGCATCGATTCCGCCACAATTCCTGCTGATATCACCCCGTATTGGGGCTGGACGCGGGAGATCGAAAAACTGAAAATCCGCTGATACAGATCGACCGACAGAACGCTTACTGTCGGTCTATTTCTTCTTTTGACAAGAGTATAAAAATTTCCACGAAGATTTGTATAATGTACCCAATTTTCATACAAGCACTTGACAGAAGAGCGCGTTTTATGGTATCTTACAGTATGTATATGCGGACTTTTTCAATGCAGTAAAGGTGTTCTTGATATGGTAAGTAAAAAGTACGCTGCCGACTATCGGCTGGAAAACGTACGTGACAAACATGGAAAATTAAAGACGGTTGCCGTGTATCGCGGAACGCGATACACGTATAAGGCCTCACCGCCGGCGGTGAGGCGCGCGGCGATCTTGTACGCCCTGCTCACGGCGTTGTCGGTGGTGTGCTTCGGTGTGATACTGTTCCTGAACACTGCGGTATTGCGGCTGTTTTACGTGTTGTTGCCTTTGCTGTGTTGCCTGCTTCCGCTGGGCTATCTCACGGTGGCGGTGGTCTACACCCTCACCTCGTCTCCCCCGCTCACCCGTGAGCGACGGGACAAGATCTGTGACCGCTTGGCCCACACTACCTTGTTTTTGATCTTCTTTTCGGGTGTGTCCTTGCTCGGTGCAGGAGTGGCGTGTGCACTGGCGATCGCTTCGATAAATTGGCAGACATGGATATATTTTCTCGCGACGCTCGGCATCTTCGCGGCGGCGTGCATCATGCACCGCAAAAAGAGCGTATTCGACGTAGTGCCCATGTAACCTTTTTGCTTTACCCGTTTAAACCGATGACGATTTGCAGTGTCATCACCATAGGGTGAGCATTTAAACAAAGGATGAGCAAAAATCCGCCTTCCAAAAACGGAGTTCGGGTTTTACTGCTCACCCTCACCTTGGAATTTCGCGGCTTCGCCGCAGATTCAAATATTTTAGGAGGGATTCTTATGAAAAAGAACCTGGCAAAAATCCTGGCTCTGGTACTGTCTGTTCTTATGATGGTCTCCATGCTGGCGGCGTGCAACACCACTCCCCAGACTGAAGATCCGCAGAATGATCCGACAAACAGCGATCAGGGCTACACCGGCGGTGACACGCTGGTGGCGGGGTATGACTACTTCTCGAGCAAGTTCAGCCCCTTCTTCGCAACGACCCAGTACGATCAGGACGTCGCATCCATCGTTTCGGTCGGCCTGCTTGGCACCGATCGTGAAGGCAACGTTGTCCTGAAGGGCATCGAAGGCGAAACCATCCCCTACAACGGTACCGATTACAAGTATGACGGTATCGCGGACTGCACCGTCACCACCAACGACGACGGCACGGTCGTGTACGAGTTCAAACTGCGCGAGGACATCAAGTTCAGCGACGGCGACGCTCTGACCGCGGACGATGTCATCTTCTCGATGTACGTTCTGGCTGACCCGACCTACGACGGCTCCAGCACCTTCTATGCTCAGCCCATCGTCGGTATGGAAGAGTACAGAAGCGGTATGGACGCTCTGTCCAACCTGCTGCTCGCGGACGGCCCCGATGCGACCAGCGAGTACTACACCGCTGAGCAGGCTGAGTACTACTGGACCGCGTTCGAAACGGCCGGTCTGAAGTTTGCTACCGGCATCCTCGATGACATCATCGAAACCTACGGCGAAGCTTACGGTGTTTCCGATCACGCGGGCGCTGCTGCTCTGTGGGGCTACGAAGTGGCTTCCGCCGAGGAGTTCTGGGCTGCGATGAAGGCCAACTACGGCTACGACATCAGCTCCACCGGTATCGACTATGAAGCGTTCAACGAGTCCATCGCGGATCTCATTACGGCGGAACTCGGTGATAAGGCGAACGAGTATGCTGCGGGTGTTGTCACCGGCGAATCGGCTGCGAATATCGCAGGTATCGAAAAGACCGGCGACTACTCTTTGAAGATCACCATGAGCAAGTTCGACGCTGTTTCCATCTATCAGCTGGGTGTTACGGTTGCTCCTTTGCACTACTACGGCTCTGTGGATGCTTACGACTATGCGAACAACAAGTTCGGCTTCACCAAGGGCGACCTGTCCGGCGTGAAGGCGAAGACCACCCAGCCTCTGGGTGCCGGCCCCTACAAGTTCAAGAGCTTCGAGAACGGTGTTATCACCTTTGTGGCGAACGAGAACTACTATAAGGGTTGCCCGAAGATCACCAACCTGCTCTTCAAAGAGACGGCTGCCACCGATAAGTTGGCGGGCGTGACCTCCGGCGCGTTCGACGTGACCGATCCCAACTTCGATACCGCGACTGTGGATTCCATCAAGGAAACCAACGGCGGCGAATTGATCGGCAGCAAGATCACCACCAACACGGTGGACAACCTCGGCTACGGCTACCTCGGCATCAATGCGAACAACGTGAAGGTCGGCGAAGACAAGGCAAGCGAGGCTTCCAAGAACCTGCGTAAAGCGTTCGCGACCCTGTTTGCCGTGTACCGTGACACCGCGATCAACTCCTACTACGGCGATCGTGCATCTGTTATCCAGTACCCGATCTCCAACACCTCTTGGGCGGCTCCGAAGCCGGCTGACGAAGGTTACGCTCAAGCGTACTCCAAAGATGTGGACGGCAATGCCATCTACACTGCGGATATGACCGAAGAAGCGAAGTATGACGCGGCTCTGCAGGCGGCTATCGGCTTCCTGAAGGCGGCGGGCTACACCTGGGACGAAGCGGCTGCGAAGTTCACGGCGGCTCCTGCCGGTGCGAAGATGACCTATGAGTTCATCATCCCTGCCGACGGTAAGGGCGACCACCCGAACTACGCGATCCTGACCGACACCAAGGCGGCTCTCGAGACCATCGGCATCACCCTCGAGATCAACGACCCCTCCGACTCCAACGTTCTGTGGGATACTCTGGATGCGGGCGAGTGCGAGATGTGGTCTGCTGCGTGGGGCGCTACGGTAGACCCGGATATGTATCAGGTCTACTACAGCACCAACGCTGTGGGTCTGGGCGGCACCAACTCCAACCACTACGCGATCGCGGACGATGAACTGGATCAGCTGATCATGGATGCGCGTGCTTCTGCGGACCGTGCATACCGTAAGGCTACCTACAAGACCTGCCTCGAGATCATCATGGACTGGGGCGTGGAGATTCCCTCCTATCAGCGTCAGAACGCGGTCATCTTCAGCACCGAGCGTGTGAATGTCAGCACCTTGACTCCCGACATCACCACCTTCTGGGGCTGGATGAACGACATCGAGAAACTCGAGATGAACTGATCTTCTCGGTTTTCTGATCGTTAAAACCTAACGTCTTGCCGAGCACTGTGCTTTGGTGCAGTGCTCGGCAAGATTACGGTTTTCCCTTTGAGGAAGAGCGGACAAGCACCACCTTTTCCGTTTTTCCTCAAGGAGAAAAGACGTCATATCTTCTCTTCTTGATCCGGTGCAAGCCGGTTTTTCTGCTATAGGGTGAGAAATGAGATCCTGAAGCAGACAGAAAATTCTAAGTCTGGGGGCAATTTCGTGTTTAAATTCATTGTGAAGCGACTTTTGTTGAGCGCCGTCATCCTGTTTTTCGTCATGTTCTTGGTCTATGCATTGATCTATTCTCTGCCGACCAGTTACACCGAAAAAACGGCGCGTCAGTTGGCAACTCAGCCCGGTACGCAGAAAAGCGCCGAGCAGTGGTTGTCCGAACTGAATGCGCAGTACGGTTTGGATCAAGGTCTTGTCGGCGGTTTCTTCATCTGGCTGGGCAATGCGGTCAAAGGCGACTTCGGTGACAGTTGGAACTGGACGGTACCCGTTACCGAGCAGTTTAATAACACCATTTGGTACAGTTTCATCCTCGGCGCGGTAGCGTTTGTGATACAGACCGCCATCGCGATACCGCTCGGTATCGTAGCGGCGAAAAAGCAGTACAGTCTTACCGACTATACCGTGACGGTGCTTTCGTTGATCGGCATCTCCATGCCGACCTTCTTCGTTGCAACCATCTATAAGCTGATCTTTGCCGTGAAACTCAACTGGGTGGAGATCAACGGTATGATCGGTCGTGACTATCACAATTTGACCCCCTTCGGTCAATTTCTGGATATGGCCTCCCACTTCTTCATGCCGGCGCTTACCCTCGTGACGATCGGTATCGGCGGCCTGATGCGTTACACGCGTACCAACACGCTGGAAGTGCTGAATGCGGACTACATCCGTACGGCGCGTGCGAAGGGTCTGTCGGAAAAGCGGGTCATCGGCTACCACGCCTTCCGCAACACCCTCATCCCCATCGTGACCATTCTGGGCGGTTCTCTGCCCGGTCTGTTCAGCGGTGCGCTGATCACCGAAACGCTGTTTGCTATCCGCGGTATCGGTTACGCGTCCTACCACTCGATGGTCAACGGCGACATTCCCTTCACCATGTTCTATCTTTCGTTTATGGCGATCCTGACGCTGCTCGGCACGCTGATCGCGGATATTTTATATGCCGTGGTCGACCCGCGTGTGCGCGTGAATTAAGGAGGGTTGCTCAATGAAGAACAACATTAACGAAGAGTTGAAGCGTCGCGAAGCGGCGGCAGCGGCTGGTCAAAACGATTCGGAAGAAATGACGCTCGACAACACCCAGCGTGTCAAAGTGCTCAGCCCCGGCAAACTGGTCGCGAAGCGCTTTATCCGCAACAAACTGGCGGTTATCGGTACGGTCATTTTGGTCATCATGTTCGTCTTTGCCTTTTTGGGCCCGCTCGTCTACCCCTACGGGCAGACCGAAAAGTTCTATAAGTTCGACGACTTGAACGTGAAATACGGCATCGCCAGTGAGCGTACGGAATATGTGGCACTGACGGTGGACAACGAGTTGAAGATCCCCGCTTCGCTCAAAAACATGGTCAACTCCTACATCGGTCAAATGGTGGAAGCCAACCAGTCGGCGTTCACCGTACAACAAGACGGTGCGGACTATCAGTTGATCAAACTGAACGACAACACCTATAAGCTCGATCTTACCGACCGCCGCACGGTCGCGACCTATAAGACCGTGATCGCCTACGGTACGTACAACAAAGCGTCCAAGACGCTCACGGGTGCCCCCGAAGAGTTGTCGGCAGACGTGCTGGCGGCATTCGACAGTGCTATTGCCGCAAAACAGACAGAAGTTCAAGCAGGCGGTGCGACCTACGTACTGACGGCGCAGAACAAGCTTTCGTACACGGTGCAGAAGGTGACCGACAAAAATAACGGTGTCTTCTCCTATCCCGAAACGGCGATGGACGAAGCGTTTGAGAACGAAGTGCGCGCCCGTCTGGACGGCGGCTCCTTCACCCTGAACGGCACGACCTATGAGGTGGTGGCGGGCGATACCGTGAACGTCATGGTGGACAACGGCCGTAAAACGGCACTCGTCTTCTCGAAGTACGTCTTCGATATGTACGACACCGCCGCCACGCTGTCGGATGATTTTAAAGTGCAGGCCCTGCTTGCGGAAAACGGCACTTTCACGGTGGATGGCACGACCTACACCGTCAATGAAGGCGAAGAAGCGCCGATCATCATGAACGGCGAGACCCCCGTGGCCGAACTCTCTACCTTCGTAGTGCGCCGTTACAACGGTGAAGACAGCCTTTCCATCGAATTCAAGGAAACGGCAGCCGCCACCGTAAAGGCACTGATAGCGAACAACGAACGCAGCGGTTCCTTCTCCTTCGAATTGCCGCAGATCAACGAAGACGGTGAATACGAAACGGACGAAAACGGTAACGTTACGATGGTGGATACCACCATCACGGCGGAACGTTCGGGTGAAGGCTACGTGCTTTCCTGTATGCAAAAGACCTTCCTCATCGACATTTACGGTGCCCCCTCGGCCGCGCACGTGTTTGGTACCGACAGTGACGGTTACGACGTGCTCGCGCGTATGATGTTCGGCGGCCGCGTGTCGTTGATGGTCGGCTTCGTGGTCGTTATCCTCGAAACCATTCTCGGCGTTATTTTGGGCGGCATCGCCGGTTATTTCGGCGGCTGGGTGGATACCCTGATCATGCGTTTGGTGGATATCTTCAACTGTATCCCCTCGATGCCCATTCTGATCATTCTCGGTGCGTTCTTCGATTCGATGAAGATGACACCGTACGTCCGCTTGATATGGATGATGGCGGTACTCGGTATTCTCGGTTGGTCGGGTGTGGCGCGTCTGGTGCGCGGCCAGATCCTCTCCTTGCGAGAGCAGGAATTCATGGTGGCGACCGAAGCGTGCGGCCTGAGTGTCAGCAAGCGTATCTTCCGCCATCTGGTGCCGAACGTGATGCCTCAGCTGATCGTGACCGCCACGGCGGGTCTCGGCAGCGTTATCATCACCGAATCCACCCTCTCCTTCTTAGGTCTGGGTGTGAAACACCCGCTCGCGACCTGGGGTACGATGATCAACTCGGCCACCGCTTCCTCGGAAACCATGATCAAATACACCTACATTTGGATCCCCGTCGGCTTGCTGATCTGTCTCACGGTTATCGCGTTTAACTTCGTGGGCGACGGTCTGCGCGACGCCTTCGATCCCAAGATGAAGAGATAAGGAGGAGTAAAACAATGGAAAACAAAAAGAAAAACAGCAAAAAATCCAGTTATATCTCCTCCCGTGAGTCGCGCCGCATTTCGGCGTTCAACCGTAAGCTGACCCGCAAACTCGAGAAGAAGCGTAACGATGCGAAGACCGATCCCGCAAAGTATATGACCACGATGCACGACGAAAACAACGTGGTGGAGATCGACAACCTGTGCACCTACTTCTTTACCGATATCGGTACGGTACGTGCGGTGGACGGTATCTCTTTCAACATTCCGAAGTGCTCTACCGTCGGCGTGGTGGGCGAATCGGGTTGCGGCAAGAGCGTTACGTCCCTCTCGCTGATGCAGTTGGTGCAACGTCCCAATGGCCAAGTCGTCTCGGGCGAGATCCGCTTCAACATGGGTGACGGCACCGCTTACAACATCGTGAACACCCCCACCAGCGAAATGATGAAGATCCGCGGCAACAAGATGTCCATGATCTTCCAGGAGCCGATGACCAGTTTGAACCCCGTGTTCCGCATCGGCGCGCAGGTGGACGAAGTGATCCAGTTGCACAACCCCAATATGAGCAAAGAAGACGTGAAAGCGCGTACTTTGGAGATGCTGGAACTCGTCGGTATCGCAAATAAAGAAGGCGTCTACTCCATGTACCCGCACGAGTTGTCGGGCGGTATGCGTCAGCGTATCATGATCGCGATCGCGCTCGCGTGCAATCCCGGGCTCATCATCGCGGACGAGCCGACCACCGCGCTGGACGTGACCATTCAGGCGCAGATCCTCGATCTTCTGCGCGAACTGAAAGATAAGATCAACAGTTCCATTATGCTCATCACCCACGACCTCGGTGTGGTGGCGAGTATGGCGGATTACGTGGTGGTCATGTACGCGGGCCGCGTGGTGGAAGCGGGCACAGCGGACGAGATCTTCCACAACCCCTGCCACCCCTACACCATCGGTTTGATGAAATCCAAACCGGTCGTGGGCAAGAAGGTGGATTCCCTTTACAACATCCCCGGCAGTGTTCCGAACCCCGTGAACATGCCGAACTACTGCTATTTCCGCGACCGTTGCGAGTACTGCACCGAGCAGTGCCGCGGCGACTATCCTCCGAACATCCGCATCAGCGACACGCACGTCGTCTCCTGCTACCGCTTCTTTGAAGAAGGCACCGTGATCGGTTACCCGCAGCAGGCAGACTTGAACGCGCTGTGATCGCACGGAAAGGAGTTGGCACACGATGAATAAACATCCCGAAACGGTGGCTACCACCGTAAAGAACGACGCGGCATCTTCGTTTGACGGCGCAGAAAACGACGAAAACTACGTGCTGGTCGTAAAGAATTTGAAGAAATACTTCCCCATCAAATCCAGTTTTTTCAAGATGCACGTCGGTGACGTCAAGGCGGTGGACGGCATTTCGTTCAAGATCCGCCGCGGTACCACGATGGGCTTGGTGGGTGAATCCGGTTGCGGTAAATCCACCGTCGGCCGTACTATTCTCCGTTTGCAGGACAAGACGTCGGGCGATGTGTACTTCAACGGTAAAGAGGTCTTCTCGCTCAGCCGTGCGGAACTAAAGAAACTGCGCTCGCAAATGCAGATCATCTTCCAGGATCCCTATTCCAGTCTCTCCCCCCGTCTGCCGGTCGGTGAGATCATCGGTGAAGCAGTGCGTGAACACGGCATCGTTCCTCCCGAAGAGCACGACGACTACATCTCCCGCATCATGCGCGCCTGCGGTCTGCAGGAATATCATAAGGACCGTTATCCCCACGAATTTTCGGGCGGTCAGCGTCAGCGCATCTGCATTGCGCGCGCCCTGGCACTGAATCCCGAATTCATTCTGTGTGACGAGCCTGTCTCCGCGCTGGACGTGTCCATTCAGGCTCAGATCATTAACCTTTTGCGTGAATTGCAGAAGGATTTCGGCTTCACCTACCTGTTCATCTCGCACGACTTGTCGGTGGTGGAGCACATTTCGGATACGGTCGGCGTGATGTATCTCGGCAACTTGATCGAGTACGCACCCACCGAAAAGATCTTTGAGAATCCGCTGAACCCCTACACCAAGTCGCTGTTCAGCGCCATCCCCGTACCCGATCCCGACTACAAGATGGATCGTATCCCGCTGGAGGGCAGCATTCCCTCCCCTGCGAATCCGCCGAAGGGTTGTAAATTCCACACTCGTTGCCGCGATTGCATGGAGGTCTGTAAGTACGTCACCCCCGACTTTGCGGAGATCGAACCCGAGCACTTCTGTGCCTGCCATCTCTACAACACTCCCGAACGTATGGCAGAACTGGAAAAATATGCCGCCGAACTGAAAGCGGCGGAGGAAAAGGCATAAACGATGAGAAAAAAGCCAAAACTTCCCGATTACGATGACGGCCGCACCGTCGCCCCCATGAACGTGGACGGCATGCCGTGGTTCGTCAATGAAACCGATATCCCGCCAACACCGAACGAAAACGGTGACCGAGAACCCGTGAAACTCACGCGCCGTGAGATGGGTCTGATGATCGGCGGTGTGTTGCTTGCGGTGTTAGCCGTGGGCGGGATCTTTCTGCTGGTCTATTTTCTGTTCATTCTGTTTTGCACGAACGTGTGGTTTGCCTGAAAAATTTGTGGCTGTCGCGTCAGAGACAGTAGCGCAAACGAAAAACACTCTCGGCTCCCCTTGTCAGGGGAGCTGTCGGCAAAGCCGACTGAGGGGTAGTAAATACCGCCTGTTCGGGCGGTGTACCACTCCCTCTAACGAGGGAGTGCCTTGCGCTGCCTCTGTGCTGCAGCCACTTTTTGTTAATTTACTAAATAGGAGGTCACTCAAATGAAAGTTTCCGAACTCCCCTATTCCCGCTATACGATTGAAGAGGCACGCGAAGCCTTTGCCCGCTTTGAAGCGGCAATGGATGCCGCCGCCGATGCCGATGCGGTGGTTGCCGCCCGCGGGATCTTTATGTACATTCTGTGCGAATACGTCACCGCCGCGTCCCTTGCCAACTGTCGGTTTACATTGAACACGCGTGACACATACTATCAAGGAGAAATGGCGTATTACGATGAGGTCGGCCCGCTGTTTTCGGAATTGCAGGTACAGTATGCCACCCGTATGCTCGCCTCTCCCTTCCGTCCCGCGTTGGAGGAAAAACTCGGCACGCAGCTCTTCCGCCGTTTCGAATGTGCTACCCGCGCCTTCTCTCCCGTCATCACCGCCGAGGTGCAGGAAGAAAATGCGTTGGTGACCGAATATTCCAAGTTTATGTCGGAAATGGTGTTCACCTATGACGGAGAAGAGATGCCGCTGTCGATGCTCCGCGGCAAATTGGAAGATGCCGACCGCGACGTGCGCCGTAAGACGGCCGAAGCCATCGGCCGCGGTCTCGCCGCCCATGCCGAAGCGCTCGACACCTTCTACGATAAACTGGTCAAACTGCGCGACAAACAGGCGAAAAAGATGGGGTATAAAAACTTCATCGAACTCGGCTACTACCGCATGGATCGTACCGACTACGATGCCGATATGGTGGAAAAATTCCGCAAAAACGTGCGGGAATCGCTGGTGCCTTGCGTCAAGCGGGTAAAAGACAGCATTGCCGCCGAACTGGGCTTTGACCGTATGATGTTCTATGACGATCAGATCTACGCGGCAGGCGAAACGCCGAAGCCCGTGGTGGATGCCGAGGAGATCTTCCGCCGTGCGGTCACCATGTATGACGATATGAGTGACACGACGGGTGCGTTTATGCGTCGTATGATGGAAGCCGAAGCCTTCGACTACCAGTCGCGCGACGGCAAATGGGGCGGCGGCTACTGCACCTGCTTCCCGAAATACGACCAGCCGTTCATTTTGGCGAACTTCAACGGCGGCAGCGGCGACGTGGACGTCATCACCCACGAATTCGGTCACGCCCTCGCCTCTTCCTGCATCGCGCGGTACGGCGATTGGGAACTGGGCGTCGGCTCAATGGAAACGGCGGAATGCCACTCCATGAGTATGGAATTCTTCGCGTGGAAATACACCGAGCAGTTCTTCGGTGATCTGGCAAATGCCTACCGCCGCAAACACCTGCTCGACGCGCTCTCGTTCATTCCCTACGGTGTGATCGTGGACGAATATCAGCATATCGTTTATGAACATCCCGAAATGACTCCCGCCGAACGCAAGGCGGCGTATCGTAAACTGGAAGCAACCTATCGCCCCTACCTCTCCTTCGACGGCATTCCGTATCTGGAGGAGGGTACCCGTTGGCAATATCAGATGCACATTTACGAAAGTCCCTTCTACTATATCGACTACTGCTTAGCGCAAACGGTCGCCATCCACTTCCTGCTGCTCTCGCAGGAGGATTATCAAGGCGCATTCGATAAATATCTGCACTTCGTCCGTCAGGGCGGCACCAAACCGTTCAGCGCACTCGTAAAAGAAGCGGGTATCCCCTCGCCCTTTGAAGACGGCTCACTTGCCGATATGAGCCGCCGCGCGTTGACGCTTTTGGAAACGCTCGGATGAAGCGCCTATTCAAATGGGGAGATGCCGTGGTCGTCGCGGCGGTACTGCTCACCGCACTTACCGTTTTTCTGCTCTTTCTCCCAAAAGAACAGGCGGCCGTCGCCGCCGTATATTTAGACGGTGAGTTGGTCGATACCCTGCCGCTGGATAATGACACCGAGATCACCTATGCGGGCGATTATCACAACACCGTCACGGTACATGGCGGCAAAGTCGCCGTCACGGCATCCGACTGTCCCGGTGAAGATTGCGTCCACAGCGGATGGGTAGACACCCCTGCCCGCAGTATCGTTTGTCTGCCGAATCGGTTGGAGATCCGCGTCACAGCGCCCTCCGACGACGTGGACTTTGTGGTGAGGTGACGGTATGAGTAAAACGAAACGTCTCACCTTTTGCGCCGTTATGCTGTCACTCGCACTGGCACTCTCATACGCGGAACGTTTTCTGCCTTTGCAGTTACTGATCCCCTTGCCGGGCATCAAACTCGGATTGGCAAACGTCGTAACGCTGGTGGTGCTGTATTATGCCGATGCCAAAACCGCGTTTGCGGTGTTGATCCCGCGCTGTGTACTCGGTGCGTTATTCGGCGGCAGTATCACTGCACTGCTGTTTTCGTTGGGCGGCGGCATTCTTGCCCTCGCCGCGATGTCGCTTGCCAAACGTTCATCCGCCCTTTCGGTCTACGGTGTCAGCATTCTCGGTGCCGCCGCTCACAACGTCGGGCAAATTGCGGCCGCGATGCTGCTGATGCATTCGGTCTACGTTGCCGCGTATCTTCCGTTTTTGTTAGTCGCGGCACTGTTCACCGGCTTTCTCACCGCTACGGTCTGTAACGGTGTGTTACGCGTATTACCCCCTATGTACATTAAGGAGGAATTATCATGAAACGCACTTTTCTCTCGGTTTTCACCCTGCTTTTGTGCCTGTGCCTGCTGTGCGGGTGCAGTGGCACCACCGTTGTGATCAACGATTGCGATTGCCCGCAGGGCGGAACGACCACCACACCCGATACCAACACTCCCACCGCCAAAGGTTCGGCAAAGACGGGTCTTGCGGTCGTCACCTCGGTGAAAGACAGCACCTCCGCCACCGCCGAAAACGACGGTGCGGTGAAGTTTGATATCACTATCGCCGCCGTCACGGTGGACGATAACGGTGTCATCGCCTCGTGCGTGATCGACGCCGTCCCCGCCTCGGTAGCGGTGAAGACCGACGGTAGCATCGCCTCGGACGTTACCGCCGCCGTACCCACCAAGAATGAACTCGGTGACAACTACGGTATGGTCGCGTGGGGCGGCGCCAAAGCCGAATGGAACGAGCAGGTCGCCGCACTCTGCCGCTTTGCGGAAGGCAAGACGGTGGAGGAGTTTAAAAACGGTGCCGTGAACGAGCACGGTATGGCACCCGACGGGTCAGACCTCGCCTCCTCCGCCACCATCTATCTCGGCGGATACGTCGCCGCCATTGAAACCGCGGCGAAGAACGCCGCCCACCTCGGTGCGGACAGCGGTGACACCTTGAAATTGGTCACGCTGAATTCGCTCAAGAGTAGCACCGCCGCTACGGCGGAGCAAAGCGGCAACGCACAATTGGATGCGGACATCGCCGTTGTGACCGAAAAGGACGGCAAGATCACCTCCTGCTTGCTCGACAGCGTGCAGGCGAAGATCGCCTTTGACGTGAGCGGTACCATCGCGACCGACCTTACCGCCCCCATTCTCACGAAAAACGAACTGGGCGAGCAATACGGTATGGTTGCGTGGGGCGGTGCGAAAGCGGAATGGAACGAACAAGCCGCCGCCTTCGCCGCCTACGTCACCGGTAAGACGGCGGCCGAAGTCGCGGGCATCGCGGTGAACGAAAGCACCAAGCCCGCCGACGGCACCGACCTTTCGTCGTCGGTCACCATTGCGGTGGGCGGCTTCCAAGCGCTGATCGCGAAGGCGTTTGCGGCATGAAACGGATAATCGCTCTGCTCCTTACGGCGGCACTGTTACTCGGCGGTTGTCGTGCGGTACCCGTCAAGGAACAAAAGCAGTACACCGCCACGTTTTTGACGTTGTTCGATACCGTCACCACCGTCGTCGGCACCGCCGAGACGGAGGAGGCGTTTCAAAAAGAAGCACAAAAGGTGCACGACGCCTTGCTTCGCTATCACCGTCTTTTCGATATCTATCACGCATACGACGGAATAGCGAACTTGAAAACGGTCAACGACCAAGCGGGGAAATCCCCCGTGACGGTGGACCGCGCGATCATCGATCTGCTGACCGATTGTAAAGACTATTACGCCAAAACGGACGGTAAAACGAACGTGATGATGGGCAGCGTATTGCGTCTGTGGCACGAAGCACGCACCAAGGGCGTCGACGATCCGCAAAACGCCCGTCTGCCCGCGGCGGACGCGCTGAAAGCCGCCGCCGATCATATCGCGATCGAAGCGTTGGAGATCGACGCCGAAGCCTCCACCGTGTATATCCGTGATGCCGCGGCGTCACTGGACGTCGGTGCGGTGGCAAAAGGCTGGGCAACCGAACGGGTCGCCCGCGAAGCCCCCGACGGTATGCTCATCAGCGTGGGCGGCAACGTGTGTGCCACGGGTCCCAAAGCGGTCGGCACGCCGTGGGTGATCGGCATTTCCGACCCCGCCGACAGCAGTCGCAACTGCCACACGCTCTACGTAGAGCGCGGTGCCGTGGTCACCAGCGGGGATTACCAGCGCACCTATACGGTGAACGGTACCCCCTATCACCACATCATTGATCCCCAAACGCAATATCCCGCTACTTTGTGGCACAGCGTCACGGTCGTGGCGGCAGATTCTGCATTGGCCGACGCCCTTTCCACCGCTTTATTCTTACTGCCGCTGGAAGAGGGCAAGGCACTTGCCGCCGCCTGCGACGTTGACGTGCTGTGGATCGGCGAAGAGGAACATATGACTGCGGGGTTTCGCGCGAAACTCCGCACCTAATGGAGGTGACAGCTATGAGATCTCTGTTTTTCGGCGGTATCCATCCCGCCCCTAAAAAAAACTTGTCTGCACTCACCGCCCCTCTGCAGGCGGTGACTCCCGACTACGTCGTGATTCCCATGCAACAGCATATCGGCACCCCTTGCACTCCGCTCGTATCGGTGGGCGACCGCGTCTGCCGCGGTCAAAAGATCGGTGACGGAGAAGGTTTGTGCGCGCCCGTTCACGCCTCGGTGTCAGGTGAAGTAACGGCGGTGGAACCGCGTCCCCACCCGAACGGCACCGACGTGCTGTCGGTCGTGATCGAAAACGACCGTCAAGACACCGCCGTGACCCTCCCGCTCCCCGAAGAGGATGAAGCGATCCTGCAATGCATCCGTGAGGCAGGCATCATCGGTATGGGCGGTGCCGCCTTCCCGAGTGACGTGAAAGCGTTGTCCGCCTTGAAAGAAGCGGTGGATACCGTGATCGTCAACGCGTGCGAATGTGAACCGTATATCACCGCGGACGACGCGTTGATGCGCACCGCACCGCAAGCGGTGCTAGACGGTGCGATGTTGCTTCACCGCTTGTTGCAACCGACCGTGCTCGTGATCGCCGTGGAGGATAACAAACCCGAAGCGATCGCCGCCCTGCGAGGGTTGAGCAACGGCTACCCCGCGGTAACGCTTCGCACCCTGCCGACCCGCTACCCGCAAGGCGGTGAAAAGCAATTGATCCAAGCGGTCACGGGACGGGAGGTGCCCGCAGGTGCCTTGCCGATGGCGGTAGGCTGTGCCGTGTTTAACGTGGCGACCGCCGCCGCTATGTGGCGCGCCGTTCACGAAGGCACCCCGCTCACCTCCCGCATCGTCACCGTATCGGGCGAAGGAGTGGCACAGCCGCAAAACCTTACGGTGCCGATCGGCACACCGCTTCGCGACGTTATCGATGCCGCGGGCGGTCTTCGTGACGGCGCCGACCGCGTGCTGTGCGGCGGCCCGATGATGGGTGTGGCACAGCGCGATCTTACCGCTCCCGTGGTCAAAGCGACCAACGCGATCCTCTGTTTACCCAAAGCGGCAAAGCAGACGACCACCAACTGCTTGCGGTGCGGGCGATGCGTCACCGTCTGCCCCATGCTGCTCCAACCGCTGTATCTCTACCGTGCGGCAGGTAACGGCGACCGCGATGAACTGGCGCGTTTGCACCTGACCGACTGCATCGAATGCGGGTGCTGTTCCTACGCGTGCCCCGCACGCCTGCCGCTGACCGAGACCTTCCACCGCGTAAAAGTTGAAAGCAAAGGAGGAGAATGATATGACACTTGCTACCCCCTCCTCCCCGCATATAAAAAGTCCCGTCTCCACCAACCGTATCATGCGGGACGTGTTGTTCTCGCTGATTCCCGCTCTCGCGGTGGGCGTATGGCGGCTGGGACTGCGCAGTTTGTACGTTACCCTTCTCTGTACGGCAACCGCCATCGTCACCGAAGCGGTCTTCGGTCTGCTCGTGAAAAAGCACACGGTCGGCGATGCCTCCGCCGCCGTAACGGGGTTATTGCTTGCTATGACCCTCCCCGCCACCGTGCCGTATTGGCTGGCGGCGGTGGGTAGTCTGTTTGCCGTGGGTTTTACGAAGTTGATGTGCGGCGGTCTCGGTGAAAACGTGTTCAACCCCGCGCTCGCGGCACGCGCGTTTATGATGCTCGTCTGCCCCGTCGGTATGACGGTATACACGGGCGTGGACGGCACGACGGGAGCCACTCCGCTCCACCACATGGTGATGCCCGCTCTGCCGGAGGAAAGCGTGTGGGATATGTTCCTTGGCAATTGCCCCGGCTCGATCGGTGAGATCTCGGCACTGGCACTGCTCCTCGGTGCGCTCTATCTTGTCCTGCGCCGCGTCATCACCCTTCGCATTCCGCTCGCGTATTTAGGCACGGTCGCGCTGCTCACCCTCGTATTCCATAAGACCGACGCCCCGTTTTTGTGGATGCTGTATTCACTGACGAGCGGCGGTGTGATGCTCGGTGCGCTCTTTATGGCGACCGATTACACCACCTCCCCCGTCACGCCCAAGGGGCAATGGGTGTACGGTATCGGTTGCGGTGCACTCACGGTGTTTTTCCGCTATTTCGGTCTGTTCCCCGAAGGGGTCACCTACGCGATCCTCTCAATGAACGCGCTCGTGTGGTTGCTGGATCGTTACACCGCCCCGCGCCGTTTCGGCAAGGCGAAAGGAGGGGTCGCACGATGAAAAAGACCATTCTTCTGTCCCTCGCTTCGGTGGCGGCGGTCGGGCTGTTGCTCACGGCACTCACCTTCGGTGTGAACGGCATCGCCAACCGCAACGCGCAAAAGGAACACGAGCGTCTTTTGAAAACGCTGTTACCCGGTAGTGAGACCTTCACGGTCGAGCCCTACGAAGGGGATGACCCGCTGATCCGCTCGGTACACAAAGGCGAGAGCGGTTTTGTGATCGAGACCACCGCGCTCGGCTATGCCGACGAGATCACCATGCTGATCGGTGTGAGCAGTGAGGGCACCGTCACAGGTCTTCGGGTACTGGAACTGCACGAAACGGTCGGACTCGGCGCCGCCGCCCTGACCGATTGGGAATTCTTGGCACAGTTTTTGAAGAACGAGGGGGACGCCGCCGTCGGTGACAACATCGACGCGCTCACGGGTGCCACGGTGACCTCCAAGACCGTTGCCCGCAGTGTCAACGCCGCCGTCGCGTTCGTGACGGGTGCGGACGTCGACTCGGGCGCGACTTCGTGGGGAGGTTGAAGGATATGAACGATAAACGATATCTGTTGAACGTCCTCCTCGCCGCCACGGTGGGCATCGCCGTCGCGGTGTGCGTGGTCTGCCGCGCACTTCTCCCCTACGCCGTGTTGCCTCAGCTGGATCTGCCAGGCATCGTGCTCTTGTCGCTGGCGGCACTCACGGCCAACGCCTATCTTGCCCCGAAAACCAAACCTTGCTATCTGCTTTCCGCGCTCGTGGCGGTGGTGTGCTTCGGGCTGTTCCCGTGGCTCGGCGGCTTCCTCATTTGGACGGAAGCTGTCAAAACGGGTATCATCGGCGGCATCACGTTCTTGTTGCTCACGGTGGTATACACCTCACTTCAACAAAGAGCGCCCGCCTCCCGTCTCGCCCCGCTCGTCCACGGCTTCGGGCTCTACCTCGCCGCCCAAGGTTTCGTGGGGATCTTGCTGTAGCACCGTATATACGAAAGAAGAGAGAATGTATCGTAATAGGTACATTCTCTCTTTTTGTTTTGCGGATATTAACTCAAACTTCGAAACGAACGAAATTTCCTTGGCTCCCCTTGTCAGGGGAACTGGCGGCGAAGCCGCCTGAGGGGTAGTCCTTTCGTAATGTCTTCTCGGTCGCAGAGAATGTCCGTTTGCGGTGCCCGAAACAGCATTATCTCGCTATCGCTCGTGCTGTTTCGACCGCGGCACTCGCTTATTGCTCGCTGTATCCGCCACAGGCGGCGCTCGCAAACGCGACCCCAGTCATTTTCTCCTCGCTTTGCGACTCGAAAATGCCAGCCCCCTCAATGAGGGGGCCAAGGGTCACAGCGCCTTTCGGAGTCAAGTGAATATCGACTAATACAAATAGAGAGAATGCCTATCCAATGTGCATTCTCTCCATTTTTATCCCTATGAGCACCACCCGTAAGGCGGATGGTTCTTTTTCTCTCAATACTCCACGACGTCCAGACGCGGGCGGGTCTGCCACGCGCCGCGCGTGAAGTCGGGCATTGCCTGCGGGGCACCGCCTTCGGCGATCGACTTTTCCGACAACGCCCCCACCGCCTGCCACGTCGCGCTGTCGTACACGTCGATCGGCATCGGCGTGCCGTTTTGCACCGCGTCCACAAACGCTTTGTAAACAAACCAGTCCATACCGCCGTGACCCGCCGCCTGCGCTTCGGGGGTGATATTCTTCCAGATATCGGGCAAAAATTCGTCCTCGTATTTCACCGCGTTATCCAACGAACCGTCCTTCAAAAATTGCACGATCCCCCATTCGGGATCGCCGTCCATATGCACCATATTCGTGTCCTGCGTATACATCCCCTTGGTGCCGCGCACGGTAAAATCGCGGGAATAAAAACGCGGCATGGTGGTATCCAAACGAAGCAGGATCGTCTCGCCGTTTTCACAAGTCAGCACCGTGTGCACGACGTCGCCCTGACGGAAGGTCTCGGCTTTCATCTCGTCGGTCGCATCCTCGCGGGTGGCGATATACTCCTTAAGCCCCACCGCTTTCGTCGCAAAGGAGGAGACCGACACGATGCGGTTGCCGCGGTTGATGTCCAGCAACTTCGCGATGGGTCCCAACTCGTGCGTGGGATAATTGTCCGCACAGTGATCGCGGTACACGTCGTAGCGGTAGTGACGGTTCACGTGACCGTACGCCACTTCCTGCCGCAGATCGTGAGAATACGAGCCCGCACAATGCACGACGGTGCCGAACTTGCCGTGACGCGCCATGGCGGTGACGAGCATTTCCGCTTTGTCGTAACAGCAGTTTTCCATCAGCATATACGGCGTACCCGTTTCCTCGTGGGTGTTCACGAGCGCCCAGCAATTCTCCAGTGAAAGTTCACTACCCACCTCACTCGCCACCGCGATCCCCTGCCGCATCGCGTGGCAGGCAATCTCGGTGTGGGTGCCCCAGTTCGTAAATACAAACGCCGCCTGCAAGCCTTCCACCGCGAGCGCCTCTTTATGATCCGTAAAGCCCAACGCCGCTTGACCGCACTTTTCGAGTTCTTCCCGTGCGCGGACGATGCGATCTTCATATACGTCGCACACCGCAATAATTTTCAAATTGTCGTTCTTTGTCAGCACATCGCGAATCAACTGATACCCGCGGCATCCCAGGCCGATAACACACGCTTTTACCATACGGATACACCTTCCTTTTCTCTCCTATAATCATACGAGAAAACCGGCGAATATGCAAGTCTTTTTTTCAGCACCGAAAAAATCATTAAATTCAACTCTTTTTCTGTTTTTCGCTTGTTATTCGTCGGTTTTTATGGTAGAATACCATAGAAATATACTGCAAGGGGTTTTTATCATGAATATTGCCGTTGCCCAGTCGGGCGGTCCGACCTGCGCCATCAACGCCTCGCTGCTCGGCGTGTTTCGTCACGCCACCAAGTATGAGGACATCGAAACGGTGTACGGTGCCGTCAACGGTGTGGAAGGGCTCATTTATAACAATTTCGTCAGTTTGAACGACATCATCCAAAGCGACGACGACGTGGAACTCATCCGTCAAACGCCCTCCACCGTGCTCGGCTCCTGCCGTTACAAACTGCCCGCACCCGACAGCGGCGACGCAGTGTACGAAACCATCACCGCGACCTTGCGTGCGCGGGATATCCGCGCCTTCTTTTATATCGGCGGCAACGATTCGATGGACACGGTGATGAAGCTCGACCGCTATTTTAAGGCAAACGGCATCGACATCAAGGTGGTCGGTATTCCGAAGACGATCGACAACGACCTTCCCGTGACCGACCACACCCCCGGTTTCGGCTCGGCGGCGAAATACATTGCCACCACCATGCAGGAGATCACGCGGGACAGCAGTGTGTACTCGGTCGAATCGGTCACCATCGTGGAAATTATGGGACGGGATACGGGTTGGCTCACCGCCGCCTCCGCGGTTCTCCGCGCCAACGGCGAGGTGGCCCCGCACCTCATCTATCTGCCCGAGCACCCCTTTTCGGTCAAGCAGTTTGTCGAAGACTGCCGCCGCGTGCAGGCGACCTACCCTGCCGTCATCGTCGCGGTGTCGGAAGGGATCGAACTCTCCCCCGATGACGTGGAAGATTTCCAGTCGGGCAAGAACGACGCGTTCGGTCACAAGTATTTAGCGGGTGTCGGCAAAGCGCTCGAAAAGGTGGTCGCCCGTGAAATGGGATGCAAGGTGCGCTCGATCGAACTGAACGTCATGCAACGCTGCTCCTCGCATCTCAGTTCCAAGCGGGATATCACCGAAGCGGAACGCATCGGCGGCGCGGCAGTGAAAGCGGCGCTGAACGGCGAGTCGGGAAAAATGATGGCCTTTCACCGCCTCTCCGACCGTCCGTACAACGTCCGCATCGAGTCGGTAGATGCCGATAAAGTGGCAAACCACGTGAAGTATTTCCCCGCCGAATGGATCAACGCGGAAGGCAACGACGTCACGGAGGACGCCGTTCGTTACACCCTGCCGCTCATTCAAGGCGAGCAGAATTTCCGCTTTAAAAACGGTATTCCGCAGCACTACGTCCTGCCCGAAGCCTTGCCCAGACCGAAGAAGTAGGGGCGGCAATCTGCCGCCCGTCATAGGGTATGAACGCGGTCGAAGACGGACCGTCGAGGACGCCGGTCCCTACAACGCCTCTCGTGTAAAGAAGTTTTTTGACACGCTGTGATCCGCCACCGTTCGGTGGCGGATTTTCTTATTGTCAAACCCTGCCGAATGTGCTATACTCATTCTTGAGGTGGAGAATAGATGTTTACAGTCGGAAGTATGTTTGCAGGGATAGGCGGTATTTGTTTAGCATTTAAACAAGCCGGCTTTGATGTGATTTGGGCAAATGAAAAAAATTCTGCCGCTTGTAGAACATATCGTCATAATCTTGGAAGCGACTACCTAGTCGAAGCAGATATAAAAAAGATCGATAAAAGCACCATTCCGTTATTCGACATTTTGACTGCAGGCTTTCCGTGCCAACCCTTTTCTGTTGCTGGACCCCATAAAGGGTTTGAAGATGCTCGTGGCAACCTTTTCTTTCAAATTATTGAAGTGGCAAAGATTACAAAACCAAAGGTAATCTTTTTAGAAAACGTAGCGAACCTCGTAGATCACGATAACGGCAAAACATTCATCACAATATTCAACTCCTTATCTGAATTGGATTATGTATTAAGATATCAAAACTTGCCATCAAACGAACACGGAAACTCTCCACAAACGAGGAACCGGACATATGTTGTCGCTTTTAAGGATGAATATCTTGCAACCAAGTTCACGTACCCCGATCCCCTTGAACTAACAACAGGAATCTTCGATGTCATTGATAAACATACTCGGCAAAAAGATATTTATTATTACACTCCAGAGGACCCTTTTTACGAGTACATGGTGAGCAAAGTAAAAAGGACTGATTCAATTTATAGAGTCCACGATTCGGGCATTCATTTGGCCAAAACCGAACCTGCCCAACCCTTACCGCATCAATGGGAACTCGCGACAATCGTGTTCCTATTATCATTGATGATTTCGGTTATAGAAAGTTAACTGTTCGTGAGTGCCTTGATTTTCAGGGATTTCCCAAGGAGTACTCATTCCCCCTAGGTACCAAGATCGAACAAGCGTATATGCAAATTGGAAATTCTGTTTGTGTTCCTGTAATACGCAGAATTGCAGAACAAATCTACAATGTGTTGGAGGACAACAATGAGATTAAGTAATATTAAAGTTGAACAAATAAATGAAAAGTATGAAGTTGTTGAGGATTATGGCGAAATACTTAGCAAAAACGAAATGGTTAGCATCTTACTTGAAAATTTTGAAGACACAGAATATAAAGGCGGATGTATTTACGGAGAAAAAAACGGAAAGAAGTACGGTATCTATTTCAAAAATATAAGTTATCTTGGGACTCCGCATCCGTTCTTTAAGAAACGCATTCAGATTGGCGATAACTTTAAAGATGTTTATAAACAAAACGCCGACCAGAACATTCAGACACTTTTAATTGGTGTTTACAAGTACAAAAGTGTTATCCTGTTCGTGGATTTTGATATTACCAGATATGTGACCAAGAAATCTCACAATTCCTCCGCACACGTTTACACATTGGATTTGAAAAACGGAATGCTGTTTGGTGTTTTCCAAAAGGAAGACATCAACAAGAACATCATAACTGTTTTCAATAAAGAAAATATCAACAAATACTTATCTAGCAAAATTGAGGGCACGGAAGATCTTCGCCAAGACTTTATAGTTGTACTGGATGATTTTTATTCCAATCTGCATAAACGTTGGCTTGGTGTTCCCTCGTATCAAGAAATGATTGATGCGAATTTCAACAATGCATTACAGCCTGAATGGCCTGGCTTTTATCATGAATTCAAACTAGATCAATATATTAAGAGCCATGACGTAAGCCATGCTATTCAATATAAACAAAACAAGAAAAAAGGCGAGATTGATCTTGATCTATACTTCCCTCAAAGTGAAGCGTATGGTGATTTAAAGGCTCACAGTAACGACTCTACCGGAATTCAAGGTAATGACTGGGGAACTATAATGGATGTTATCAAGGATTCTAGTGTGTACTATGTAGTGTGCAATCATGACACGGAACGGGATCGAGATCACAACAATGAGGTTACTATCTTCTGGAACACTCAACTCCACAAAGAAAACCTGTTAAGTTATGCAAACAAAATGAAATATTCCGTTGAATTAACTTCTTACTATGTTCTAGAAATTAATCGTTTTAACAAACAATACCTCGACGTGTTTCATCAAGGACGTAACAGTGACGGAAGTCCGCGCAATCCTAAAATATCTATAAATATTAAAAATATTGGTAATTTCTTAATACATCAAATGAATTTCTAATTGTGAAAGGCACAGTGGTAACGATAATGAATAGTTTTAAGTTTATAGATCTATTTTCCGGAATAGGTGGCTTCCACCAAGCAATGGAAAATCTGGGCGGTGAATGCGTATTTGCCTCCGAGATAGACCCACACTGTATCGAAACGTACTACAACAATTACAAAATTGATGCTAACCACAATATTAGAGAAGTTGCGGCAGAAGACATTCCTGCCCATGATGTGCTGTGCGCCGGATTCCCGTGCCAGACCTTCTCTAAAGCGGGATTTCAAAAAGGAATGCGTGACACTCGCGGTACACTCTTTTTTGAAATCGAAAGAATTTTACAACATCATAAAACTAAGTATATCATTCTTGAAAACGTGAGAAATCTCGTTTCTCATGATCAAGGAAACACTTGGAAGACTATTCATAGCCATTTAAAAGGATTAGGCTATAGATTGACTCCCGTGCCGATCATCATTAGCCCACACCAGTTCGGTATACCGCAATTGAGAGAACGCGTGGTAATCCTCGGAATCCATGATCCGGAAAATACGGATAAGGATCTGCAAATAACCTTTGATAATCCGAAAACCAAGGATGAGAACAGTATTTATTCTATTCTTGACAAAGAAAAAGTTGAGGACAAATACTATATTAGCGAAAAAGAAGAGTATGTACTTAATGCTTGGGACGAATTCTATCACGGTATTAAAGAAACCGTTATTGGTTTCCCAATTTGGGCTGAATACTTCAAGGACAAGGACGCAGAGGATGATTTTCCTGAATGGAAAAAAGAGTTTATTTGCAAAAACAAAGCGCTTTATCAACTCAACAAAAAGTTTATTGATTGTTGGTTGGCAAAATATGATAACCTTCAAAATTTCACTCCCACTCAAAGAAAAATGGAGTGGCAAGCCGGGGATAAAATCAAAACTTTGTGGGATGGTGTAATTCAATTCAGGCCCTCTGGTATTAGAGTGAAAACACCTACCTGTTTCCCTGCACTTGTGGCTATTGTGCAAATTCCGATTATTGGTAAATATAAACGCAGGCTTACTGTTAGAGAAACTGCACGTTTACAGAGTTTTCCGAACACATTCATTCCTGATCGTGATGATCATCAGGCATATAAGCAGTTCGGGAATGCGGTAAATGTAGACGTGATCGAACAAGCGGCTAAAAAATTGTTTGAGATAAAGTGAGCAACTAAAGCAGTTATACTTAAGATGCGCCCGACGTGGCGGTCGCTGTTCCGTTCCTACGGCGCACTCGCCGTGATGGCGGTCATCGCCTTTGCCGCCAACCGCATTTTGGGTCCCGGCGCAAACTACCTCTTTATGGCGAAACCCGAAGATACCCCTTCGGTGTTGGATATCCTCCCGCCGAATTTTCTCTTGCGTGTCGCGGTGATGCTCGCCGTGATCACGCTGTTGTTCGTACTCGCCTATCTACCGTGGCATCTGAAAGACCGCCGCGCCAAACTGAAAACGGAGGAATAAGACTATGGAACACCGCATTTTAAACCGTTACCCCCTCGGCAACCCCCGCCGCGTGTGGCGGCAGGATAACTTCATCCTTTCCACCTTCCGCGCCCACACCACGGCACTGCGGGAAGGGCTGACCAACTGCGCCGAATGCGGGTTCAATCTGCTCGAAATGGGCTGGGCGTCCCACGAACGCGCGGAAGAAGCCCTGCGTATCTGCGAAGAGTTGCAGGTGGACATTCTGTTTCAGGATTTCTCCCGTTTCGGCGGTATGCAGGAATGGCATCTGGATCGCGGCCCGTGGAACAGCGCCAAAGCGGTGGCGGATCACACGCGTCCCTACCGCCACTGCTACGGCTACTATATTTGGGATGAGCCGTACAAAGACGATCAACTGGCCGAAGCCCGCCGCCTGGTGGATCTGTTCCAAAAGGAAGATCCCGCCCGTCTGCCCTTCACCGTGGCGATCCCGAGTTATAACGACGTTTATACGTGGCAAAACGGGCAGTTTGCAGACTACCTCGAACGCTACGTCACCGTCATTGACCCGCCGATCCTCTCGCTGGATTATTATCCCATCGGTTTGCCCGGTTACACCGACGAACACCAGCTCGACGATTCGCTCGTGTGGTGCGACCTCGGCGTGATGCGCCTGCTCGGTCGCAAATACCAACTGCCGCTGTGGTTTTACTATCTCGGTATGAACCTGTATAAATACCCGCACTTTGAATTCCCGATGGTGCGCGAGCAGATGTATGCCGCCGCTATGTACGGGTGTAAGGCTTTACAGCACTTTACCGTGGTGGACACCGTCATCACCGACGACGGTCAGCGCGGCCCCTTCTTTGAACAGCAAAAGGAGATCCACCGCGAATTTAAAAAACTCGGCAACACGTTGATGGCACTGGAAAACCGCTTTGTGTTCCACTCGCCCGATCTGTTGCCCGATGCCCCGTTCTTTAAAGGTTTGGCAGACGATATTAGCGAAAGCGCTATCTTCGCCGCCAATCTCCCCACCCGCATTTCGGCGGGCGAGCTGTGCGATGCCTACGGCAACGAATACGTGATGGTGTTGAATCGCGATTTCACGGTGGAACAACCGATCTCCCTGCCTCTTAAAAAGGCGTATCGCCTCTACGAAGTCAGCCGTGAAACGGGGCGGCAAAGCGTGCTGTGCGACAGCACCGAAAGCATCGCCCTCACCCTTGCACCCGGCGACGCCGTACTGCTGCGCGTGCAGGATGCAAAGGAAGATCCCTTTACGCTGGAATATCGTTTGACCAAAGACGAGGAGTGATCCCTATGTCACTGTGCCGTTTCGGTATCATCGGGGCGGGCAACATTGCCGCCCGCTTTTGCGATGCCGTGAAAAACGTGGAGGGTGCCGTCGTTGCGGCGGTCGCCTCTACCTCCGCCGCACGGGCTTCGAACTTTGCCGCGCGGTGTAACGTCCCTGCGTTCTACGATTCGTATGAAGCGATGTTGCAACGTGCGGACATCGACGCCGTCTATATCGCCACCACCCACAATTTTCACAAAGAGAACATTTTGCTGTGTCTGGCACACGGCAAACACGTGCTGTGCGAAAAGCCGATGGTGCTGACCCGCGCGGATGCCGAAGAGGTGTTCCGTGAAGCCGCCGCACGCGGCCTCTTTTTGATGGAGGCGATGTGGTCGTGCTTTTTGCCCACGTACCAAAAGGCCAAAGAATGGGTGGAAAGCGGACGTATCGGTACGGTACACTCCGCCATGGGGGCGCTCGGTTTTCACTGTGACCAAAACCCCGAAGGCCGTCTGTTGAATCCCGCTCTCGCGGGCGGCGGTATGTACGATATCGGTGTCTACGCTATTGAGCCGTTGCGCTATTTGATCGGGGAGCCGATCATCGAAGCCCACGGCACGTGGCGCCCGCATCCCGTAACGGGCGTGGACGAGCGCGCCGCCTTCACCTACCGCACCGCTTCGTGCGACGTATCGTTGCAATGCAGTATCTCGGCCAACGTCAGGGAATTTTCGGTGCTGAACGGCAGCGAAGGCTATATTGAACTCCCCTGCATCATCAGCCTGAAGACCGTCCGTTTGTACGACAAAAATCGCTGTCTGGTCGAAGAATTCCACGCACCGTGGGACAACGGCTTTGAATTCCAGATCGAACACGTGTTACAACATCTCAACGACGGAAAACGTACAAGCGACGTCGTGACCCCGCAGATCACGATCGAATCCGCCGCCGTGTACGACGCCGTACTGCGCGGAATACCGATGAGGTGAGCGTATGGGTTGGATCGGATGCCCCGCCCGTGCCTGCGGCCCCTTTGCCGCAGGCGGTGACCGCGTGCACTACACCGTCACGGAGTTTTGCCGCACCTACCGCTTTGATACCGCCGTGACAAGTGCCACCGTACAGGCGTGCGGTGACACGTCGTTTCAGTTGTTTGTAAACGACGATTGCATTATGACCGGCCCGCCGAGTGTGGGCGGCGACTTTATCGGCAACGATACACCGCGCGACAATTTTTACACCTTTGAGGTGACGGTCACCCCGCACACCGATGAACTTCGCTTTTTCGCGCGCGTGCAGACCATGCCGGTGCAACTGTTCGAATTCTCAAAAGGTCACGTCGGCTTTATGCTGACGGCAACGGTCACCACCGCCGACGGCACGGTACGCACCCTCTCGACGGGTGAGGATTGGCAGATGCGGCAAAACGCGGCGTACACCGCCCCCTTCGCCTTCGATGCCACGCGGCCTGCGGCACCGTTTGTGCCCGCCGCGACGATCGAGGACATTTGGCACGCCACCCCCGCCCCAATTCCCGTGCGGGACGAATACGCCTATCCCCTGCCGAATGCGACCGTGACGGTAGCGGCGGGCGAAACCCTCACCCGCACGTGGGAACTTGACCGCATTTGGGGTGGTTTTCTCGCGGCGACAGCCGAAGGAGAGGGCGTTATCAATGCCTCCTTCGCATTCAGCGAAGCAGGCGAAGACGGTAGCAGCGAAAACCTGCGGTTGTGCGGCGGCACCGACTACCGCGGCTTTGCCCTGCACAGTGCGGGGCAGATCACCGCCACGTTCGAAAACCGTTCGGACGCACCGCTCACCGTCACCGTCACGTTTATTGTAACGCATTATCCCGTAACCGAAGAAGCGCGCACACGTTGCAGTGACACCGCGTTGAACGACGTACTGGATACCTGCCGCCACACTTTGAAAATTTGTCGGCAGACCCTGCACCTCGACAGCACCCGCCACTGCGAGCCGCTCGCCTGCACGGGGGATTATTACATTGAAAGTTTGATGACTCCCTTCGCTTTCGGGGATATGCGGCTGGCGCAGTTCGATATTTTGCGTACCGCCGTATTGCTCGAACGCGAGAACGGACGTATGTACCACACCACCTATTCCCTCATTTGGGCACGCTGGTTGTGGGACACCTATATGCTGACGGGAGACGTGACGTTGCTCACCCGTTGTCAAACGGCACTCCAAAAACTGCTGACCCGTTTTGAGACCTATTGCGGCGAAAACGGTCTGCTCGAAACGCCGCCCGACTATATGTTTGTGGATTGGCGGTTTATCGACGGGTATTCCCTGCACCACCCGCCGAAAGCACTGGGGCAGACGGTGCTGAATATGTTCTACTTCGGTGCGTTGGACGCCGCCGCCCGCATATACGAAACGATAGGGCTCTCTGCCGAAAGCACGCGGTGTGCCGCACTGCGGGAAGACTTGCGCCGTGCCGTCAACACCCATTTGTTCGATACCGCGCGCGGGCTGTACTGCGAGGGATCAAACACCCCCACGCCCGACACGCTTTTGCGGGAAGAGATGCCGCCAAACACCGATAAGCGGTATTTTCTCCCCTATGCCAACATTCTCGCCGCCTTTTTCGGTGTGTGCGACGACGATACGGCACGGGCGGTCGTTCACCGCTTGTTCCAAGAAGACCTCACGGAATGTCAGCCCTACTTCTTGCATTATCTGCTGGAGGCGGTATTCCGTTTGGGACTGCGTGAGCAATACACCCTCCCGCTGCTCGAACGATGGAAGGCGCCCGTCGCGGCGTGCCGCAAGGGATTGGTCGAAGGGTTTATCTCCCCCGACGAACACTACACCTTCGATCACAGCCACGCCTGGGGCGGCACCCCGCTCTATGCGTTGCCGAAAGCGTTGCTCGGGCTGACGGTAGCGGAGGCGGGCATGCGAAAGATCATCCTTTCCCCTTCGCTGCTCGGTCTTTCACACGCGACGGTCGAGTTGCTCACCCCGCACGGCAAGGTCACGTGTGAGATGCAAGCGGGCAAACCGCCCCGCATCACTCACCCCCAAAACGTTACCGTGATAATGAAATAAGTAGATACAGGAGACAAACGTTATGGAAAAATCCTTGATCGCACGATACGATACCCACGCGCGCGAACCGATCTTGCGGCGTCTGCCCGACGGGCGGCTTATCTGCCTTTCTCTCACCGGCGGCGAGAGTGAACCGGAAAATCAAAACGTCGTCGCTTTTTCGGAAAGTCACGACGACGGACGCACGTGGAGCACACCCGCGACGTTGTTTTCTCACAGCAGCCGCGGCTGTTGGTGTACCGAACTGTTCGCGGAAAAAGACACGGTACTGGCAATGGTTCACACGTACAACGCCGATTGTTGGTACCGCGAGCTGTCCACCTTCGTCTCCCGCTACGACGGCACCTCTTGGAGTGAGCCGGAAAGCGTGCGCGGACACGTGAACGGCTGTTCTCTCCGTCAAGGCATACGCCTTTCCAACGGGAATCTTTTGTTTCCGCTGTATTGGCAGGAGGTACGCCGCGGTTTTGATTTCAAAACACCCGCAGACACCCCGCGCAGTGAGCGTTTCGACAGCCGCCGCTACCCCTTCGTCAGCGGCGTCGGGATCTCCGCCGACAACGGAAACACCTTTACACGCCACGGCTATGTCGCCGCATCGGACACCCCGCTGTGGGAGCCCAACGCGGTAGAGACCGACCCCGGCCACGTGTTGCTGTATTGCCGTTGTGACCACGGATACCTCACCCTCAGCGAAAGTTTTGACTACGGATACTCCTGGTCCGAGCCGCTGTTGTCGGATATTCCGAATCCCAACACGAAGTTCTCGCTGCTCAAGGTGCGGGATACCGTGTTGCTGGTCAACAATTTTTCTACCACCGATCGCACGCATCTGGAGATCCGCAAAAGCACCGACGGGAAACGGTTTGAAAAACTGTACGATATAGAAGAGCCGTCTGCCCGTTTCTTCTATCCGCATATCTATGCGGACGATGCGGCAGAAACGGTGTATATCGCGTATGAAAATATGAAAGAACATCGCCTGTGTAAACTCTCGTATACCGAACTCGGCATAGAGTGAAGAGTCACAGCCGCTTTTGCAAACAAGTAAACACCCACAAAGCACAAGGAGAGAATGTACCGTCGGTGGTACATTCTCTCCGCTTTTTCATTTCACTTCGCTGTTTTCCAGTGCGTAATCGAGCAACAGATTGATCAACGCGTTGCGGGAACGGTTGGTCTCCTTTGCGAGTTGATCCAGGTTTTTCACCGTCTCCTCTTTAATGCGAACAGAAAAAGTCCGATATCCGTCCTCGCCCTTCAAGGCTTTTTTATCAATAATCAGTTTTTCTTTCATAAAAACCACCTCACCAATATTATGCCTTGACAAATGTTATAAATATATGTTATATTTTATAACATAACGCTCCGTTGCTGCGACACAACAAAAACAGCCTTCTCCCTTGTGGAAGAAGGCTGTTTTTGCATTTTTAAACCCTACAACAGGCGAAACTCGCTGCGGCGGCACTCGAGTATCCCCTCGCGCCGCAGTTTGCCGATCTCTGCCGACAAGCCGCTACGGTCCACCGCCAGATAATCCGCCAACGCCTGGCGATCAAACGGGATACGAAACCATTCCCCCCGCGCCGCACGTCCTTGTGTCGTCAGATAGGCCATCAATTTTTCCCGCGTGGTGCGGCGGGACACCACGTCCACCTTGTGATGGAACAGTATGGCTTTTTCTGCCAGATCCCGCATAAGATTATAGATCAACCGCTGATGAAATCCGCACGCATTCTGGCAGGTGTGCAGAATACGGTCGCGGTCGATCAGCATCACCTCGCCCGCTTCGGCCGCCACCACCGACACGGGCAACGCCGCCGTTTCGGCACAGGCGAACGCCTCCGCCACCAGTTGCGCGGGCGGTATCGCCGCCACGATATTGCGATTACCGTAGTAATCCACCTGCACCACCTGCACCGCACCCGACAGCACGATGCCGATATGCCGCGCGGGTGTCCCCTCTGCAAATACGGTATACTGTTTATCAAACGGCATCACCCGTGCACCGAGGCAGGTGAGCATCGGCAAAAGATCCTTTTCCTCTATTCCGAAAAAGAGCGGACACGCCCGTAATACGTCCAGATATTTTTTCATATTTTCCTCCGTTTGTTGAAAATTCAACATACTTTCCGATTGTATTGTACTATACTGAGCACAGAAAATCAAGAAGAAAACGGAGGAAATCACCATGATCCGCAAAATTATAACGATCGACCGCGAAAAGTGCAACGGGTGCGGCGCGTGTGCCGCCGCCTGCCACGAAGGCGCCATTGAGATGGTAAACGGCAAAGCCGTTCTCACCCGCGAGGACTACTGTGACGGTTTGGGCGACTGTCTGCCCGCCTGCCCGACGAATGCCATCTCTTTTGAGGAGCGGGAAGCCCCTGCCTATAACGAAGCCGCGGTGAAAGCGGCCAAGGCGCAAGCCCATACGTCTCCTCTCCCCTGCGGCTGTCCCGGCACCCGCGCGGCCGCCATTAAGCGGGAGACGGCGCCCGTCACCCGCCCCGCCGCGGTGACGAGCGAACTCGCCCAATGGCCCTGCCAGATCAAACTGGTGCCGGTGAACGCCCCGTATTTTGACGGCGCCGATCTGCTCGTCGCGGCAGACTGCACCGCTTTTGCCTACGGCAATTTTCACCAAGACTTCATTCGCCGTCACATCACCCTCATCGGCTGTCCGAAATTGGATGAAGGCGATTACGCCGAAAAACTGACCCGCATCCTGCGCGAAAACAACATCAAGAGCGTGAAGGTAGTCCGCATGGAAGTTCCCTGTTGCGGCGGGATCGAGAACGCCGTCAAGCGAGCACTGCAGGCGAGCGGCAAATTCATTCCGTGGCAGGTCGTGACCATCTCCACCGACGGAAAAATTTTAGAATAATTTTATTCTTCGGTATTGATTGACGGCAAAAAGTCAAGTATACTATTGTATGAGGTGATTTTAATATGAATATTACAAACGATATCGTCTACATCGGCGTCAACGACCATAAGGTAGATCTGTTTGAGGGACAGTACGTCGTTCCGAACGGGATGTCCTACAACTCCTACGTCATTTTGGATGAAAAGATCGCCGTGATGGACACGGTGGATGCGGGCTTCACCCACGAATGGCTGGACAACCTGCAAAACGCGCTCGGCGGGCGCACCCCCGACTATCTCATCGTACAGCATATGGAACCCGACCATTCCGCCAACATCGTGAATTTTGCGAAGGCGTACCCCACCGCGAAGATCGTCGCATCATCCAAAGCGTTCGTGATGATGGGGCAGTTCTTCGGCAACGATTTTGCCGACCGCCAAGTGGTGGTCGGCGAGGGCGATACCCTCACCCTCGGTCGCCACACCCTCACCTTCGTCACCGCGCCGATGGTACACTGGCCCGAAGTGATCGTCACCTACGACAACACCGACAAAGTGCTGTTTTCGGCAGACGGTTTCGGCAAATTCGGCGCATTGGACGTGGAGGAAGAGTGGGCGTGTGAGGCCCGCCGTTACTACATCGGCATCGTGGGCAAATACGGCGTACAGGTGCAGGCACTGCTCAAAAAAGCGGCAACTCTGGATATTCAGACCATCTGCCCCTTGCACGGCCCCGTGCTCACTGAAAACCTCGGATACTATCTCAATCTCTACGATATCTGGTCGAGTTATCAGCCCGAAGAGGAAGGCATCGTGATCGCCTACACCTCGGTGTACGGCAACACCAAAAAAGCGGTGCTGCAGCTGGCGGACGCGCTTCGTCAGAACGGTTGCCCGAAAGTGGTGGTGAACGACCTCGCGCGGTGCGATATGGCGGAAGCGGTAGAGGATGCGTTCCGTTACAGCAAATTGGTGCTGGCCACCACCACCTACAACGCGGATATGTTCCCCTTTATGCGGGAATTCATCAACCATTTGACCGAACGTAACTTCCAAAACCGCACGGTGGCGTTTGTGGAAAACGGCACGTGGGCACCGCAAGCGGCGAAGATGATGCACCGCGCACTGGAAAACAGCAAAAACCTCACCTTTGCGGAAAACAGCGTGAAGATCCGCTCTGCACTGAACGACGAAAGCCGCGCACAGATCACCGCACTGGCGGAGGAACTCTGCCGCGAATATCTGGCACAGCAAGACAGCACCGCCAACAAAAACGACCTTACCGCCCTCTTTAAGATCGGATACGGTCTGTACGTGGTGACCTCGCACGACGGCAAAAAGGACAACGGGCTGATCGTCAACACCGTCACGCAGGTGACCAACACCCCGAACCGCATCGCCGTCACCATCAACAAAGAAAGCTATTCCCACCACGTTATCAAGCAGACGGGTAAAATGAACATCAACTGCCTCACGGTAGAGGCACCGTTTGCGGTATTCGAAAAGTTCGGTTTCCAAAGCGGGCGTAACGTCGATAAATTTGCCGATTGCGAGCCGCTCCGTTCGGATAACGGGCTGATCTTCCTGCCGCGGTATATCAACGCGTTCCTCTCGCTCAAAGTCGAACAGTACGTGGACCTCGATACTCACGGTATGTTCATCTGTGCGGTGAGTGAAGCGCGCGTGTTGTCCGACCGTGAGACCATGACCTACACCTACTATCAGGAACACGTAAAGCCGAAGCCGCAGACCGACGGCAAAAAAGGCTTCGTGTGCAAGGTGTGCGGCTACGTATACGAAGGCGACGAACTGCCCGAAGATTTCATCTGCCCCCTATGCAAACACGGCGCCGCCGATTTTGAACCGATACAGTAAAAAAGCAAGAGAAACGCCCCGTGCATCGATGCACGGGGCGTTTTGTCATGTTAACGTTTATATCCTTTCTTCTGCTGGTCACTCATCAAAGCAAAAAGCCGCGTCCTTCTTACACATCACCTTCCCTTTTGCACAAAAAAAAGACTTTTTTGCGCAGACATATCGGTGTTACGGTGCTAATATGAAATGGGGTATGTTACCAACCGAGTTATAAAATCGGGTTTGGATACGCCTTAAGGAGTTATCCGCGATAATCAGGGATGAGGTTGGCCGTCTCATTCTTGGCTATAAGAATTTTTTAAGAAAAGGAGCGCTTTTTATGAAGTTAACAGCAAAACGCATCCTGGCACTGCTTTGTGTGACCATGATGCTGTTCAGTTGTTGCTTGTCGGGGCTTACCTTTATGGTATCGGCAGATGCCACAGCGGGTGGCACAACCCAATACAGCAACAAGTGGACGATCTTCTATCCCGGCGAGTCCGGTGAAACGCTGACCTATGCGGCGGGCGGCCGCTTTGTAAAAGCGGTCAGCGGATTCCATGCGGTGATCCCTTCAACGTATGCGTGGGAGGATATGGCCGTGTATGTTCATATGACGCTGGATGAGACAGCGGTGACCGCCTTCGAAAAAGGCGGCGCTGTGGAATTGTCTCAGTCTACGGTAGACAAATCCGAGCGTTGGTGGAATCTGGCGTCCCCCGAGTGGCAGGTTGGTGAGAACGCCATTCTTCTTCCCTTGTCCGCCTCCGGCAGCAACCTCGGCGGAGCGGCGGCGTTCGATCTGTATTCCCCCATCAATTTCTTCCGTATGTATGCCGACCCGAATGCCGCGGAGTTTACGGCCAATTCCTCCGTTACCATTTGGGAAATTGCGCTGGTGGATATCTCTGAGGCAGGTGTCCGGTTCGGCGACGATGACACCTATCTGCAACTTTCGGCACCGCTGTCTGCTACCCCGAACACAATTGAGGTGAGCGTGAAGGCGGAGAAAGAGACGGTTGGGAAAGAGCCGACCTCGTGGTACATTTCGGAAAACGGCGCAGGCGTGGCTTCCGGCTCCGCTGCTTCGGGTGTTTCGGACGGCAGCGGCACGGGATATAACACCCTGCCGCAGGGGCTTTCCTACACCATCGGCAGCAGCCAAGGCGGCGGATCCAAAAGTTTTTCCGCATTGCCCATTCCGGAGAAATACACCACCGCCGATCTGGCTCTCTCCTTCTGGCTGTGGGTGGATGATGCAAACGCCTTCAACAGCGGTTACATCGAGCTGACCTCTTCCGGCACATGGGATCAGAATGAGTGGAACTGGAACATCGGTCATTTGAAGAACACCGGCAAGGTCACCCTCACAAACGGCTGGAACTATGTGTGTTTGCCGTTTAGCTGGGGAAGCGAGTCGATAGCTACGTTTGACCTGTACGGTATCAATTTCATCCGCTTCCATTCGAAGTCCTGCATCATCGGTATGTCGGATGTCAAGGTGGAAGTGCTGGCCGAAACCAAGCTGCTCAAAGAAAAAGAGTGGCTGCTTTACTCGATGTATGACGTGATTGCCGACGACACCAAGGTGACCGACGGTGCCGGTGGTGAGCCGGCAGGCCTGCCGTATGTTGAAGGCACTCTCGCAGGCAACGGCCAATTCCTTCTCTGGCAGGGCTTTAACGCACTGGACATTCCGTCCGGCACACAGCAGAAAGATCTCTCCCTTTCCTTTTGGATGTATCTGGATGATAGGGCCAAGATCAGCTCGCTCGGACATCTTGAGTTGTCCAGTAGCGGTACCTGCGATAAGCAGGAGATCGAGATACAATTCCTTGAGGGGAAAAGTTGCATGGCAAATGTCACAAGCGGTTGGAACTACGTAGTCATTCCGCTTGCGAGCGACTGGATCGCCAACAACAACGGCGGCGCTTTTAATCCCACGGCCATCAACTTTATCCGTTGGTATGGTGTGGCGACGGTGGACGGCGCGCCCGTGGTTGCACGCCTGGCCAACCTGAAGATCTCCTCGATCGCGGATGACACGGCCAGCTGGGACGTGACGAACCTTTTGTACAGTTGGGGCATGCAGGCACATACAATTACGAATGCCGGTGCTATCACCTGGGGGAATCTTTGGGACGACTGGTGCGAGGGTGCGGCCCCGAACGTGGGCTCCCACTACGTCGAATTTACGGCGGCGGATGCGGCGGCCGATTTCAACGCGGCGTTGCATTTCCACAACAACGCGGGCTCTCTTATATTGTCCGAGATGTTTGTTATCCCCGAAAAATACAGACGGGATAACATTGCCCTTTCGTTCTGGATGTATGTGAATGACACCGACCTTCTGCGGGACAAGGTGCCGGAAATTTATCTCGGCAGTGCATACAGCCGAAACGATATTCAGTACGACGGCAATTTGCTTGCGTCACTGCAGGACGGCTGGAACTATATTGAGCTTCCGCTTTCATCCTTCAAGGATCTCACCGGGAGTTTCAATATGCAGTTTATCAACTACTTCCGCATCGATCAGGTGTATGCCGCACCCGCAGGGGTGGTACGCTATGCCGATATTGAGCTGAAGGTTATTAGTGAGCCGACCATTACCGCCACGGCGGTGAACGTTACCGAAAAAGATGACGTCTTCTTCGGTAACACCAACACGGCAGACGCGAACCCGATTGCGCTCTTTGCAAATTCTGACGGTAATGTGTGCTGGGTATGGGGCGATAAGCAGTACGCCTCCGATTTCAATATTCGCACCGGCGAATGGATCGATCTCGCGCTCGTGCGCGATACGGCGGCCGGCAAGTTCACCCTCTACGCCGACGGCGTGGTCGTGGCAGAGGCGGATGCGGCGGGTACCGCAGACATTCTCCCGACGGTGGCGCATTCCATTGGCGCGGACGGTCTCGGTGTAACGTTGGACGGCACGATTGCCGATGTGCGTGCGTGGAGCGATGCTCGCACCGCGGACGAAATCAACGCCGGTCGGGTTTCCAAGATCGGTCGCACGACTTGCGGCTTCACGGCCGATGAGCAGGGCTTGATTGATGCGTGGTTCCTGGTGGGTGACCTCAATTATGTGCTGAGTGATACCGTGGTCGCTTCCATCAAGGGTAACGACCTCGTCTTCCGCGGCTCGCGTGCGGATGATTGGGTGGATTATGAAATCCCAACCGATGTGATCGGTGAAGATTACTACACCATGGTGTTTGTCCCCGACACGCAAGAACTGGTCACCGGCAAGTTCACCGAAGAATGGATGGCGGCGGCGCAATGGATTGCGGACAATGTAGAAACGGAAAACATCGTCCACGTCATCGGTGCAGGCGACAACACCTGGACGAACGCTACCGGTGAGTGGAACAATGCCAAAGCCGGTTGGGACCTCTTCACCGACAAGGTGTCCTGGAGCAACATGACCGGCAACCACGATTATCCCGGCAGTTGCACTCCTGTGGATGATCCGAATCACATCATCCGCGACACTACCAACTATAACAATCTGTTCGGTATCGATTACATTCAGTCCACAGCGGCAGCAAATACCTACATCGGCTCCTTTGCGGACGATTACGACATCTACGGCACCGAGGCAGATGCAAACGGCAAATACAGCGGTGCGGAGAACTCTTACTACCGTTTCAATGTAAACGGTGTGCAGTGGATGATCCTTCAGATCGAATATCATCCCCGTGTGAGCGTTATCAATTGGGCGAACGATATTTTGGATAAATATCCGAACGACAACGTCATCTTTACGACCCACGCGTACATCACGGGAGACAACGCCGACTATTGTCCCCATTGGATGCCTTACACCAAGTCGGATGCTGAGATCGGCGGTTACATCGGCGATCTGATGCCTTCGGGCGCAGTAGCGTGGCCGGGCGGCACCGAGCAGCCGATCTGGACCGAGATCGTTGCAAAGCACAACAACGTGAAATTGCTGCTGTGCGGTCACGCGGAAAACAGCGATGGTCACGTGCTGACCCGTTGGGACACGAACGAGGCGGGCAACGTCGTGCCGCAGGTAATGATCAACGCTCAGATGGAGGATATCCGCTACTTCAACGACTATGCCATGAGTATGCTCGGCATCCTGCGCTTCAGCGCGGACGGCACCAAAGTGGAAATTCAGTATTACTCACCCTTCCACGACGCCTCCTACCATCCCTCCAATCAAGCGATGCGATCGCTCGAGTTGACCACAACAACAGCTTGCACGCACGAGAACACCACCACCACGACGGTGGATGCGACTTGCACCGAAGACGGCAGCATCACCGTGACCTGTGCTTGCGGCGAAGTGGTTTCGACCGAAACCATCCCCATGCTCGGTCACAAAGAGCCGACCGGCACTTGGAACGCTCTGCAGTATTGCTTGAACGATTGCGGCACGGTCATCTACGACCTGCAGGCACTCTTGAATGCGGGCGGCGAAGTCACGCTCGACCGTGACCTCGTGACCGACAAGGCGCTGGTTATCAACACCACGGTGGTGCTGAACCTCGCCGGCTACAGCATCTCTACCACCGAACTCGACACGGATGGAAGCGGCGTGTTCTACGTCCCCGCAGGCGGCGATCTCACCATCAACGGTGAAGGCACCATCAACGGTGTGGGCAACAACGACTACAGCATGGCTATCTGGGCAAACGGCGGTAAAGTCACCATCAACGGCGGTACCTACACCAACGTGGGCGCCGGCGAAGACGATCACTACGACCTCATCTACGTGAAGAACGGCGGCGAAGTGGTCATCAACGGCGGTACGTTTATTGCGCATACCCCCGTTTGGACGCTGAACAGCAACGATAACCTGAAGGGCACCTTCGTTGTCAACGGCGGTAAGTTCTATCAGTATGATCCCGCGAACAACATCACCGAGAACCCGACGCAGGTCTGGGTGGCGGACGGCTTTGAGACTGTGCAGGAAGGCGACTACTTCGTGCTGGTCGAGCATGTTCCGACGGTGGAGATCATCGACGGTCGTTACTATGAAGACGGCGTGAAGGTTCCGTACGCGGGCTTGGTGCTGTATGAAGGTAACTACTACTACGTCGGTGACAACGCGAAGGTCGTGAAGGGTCGCTTCTTCGCGAGCCGTTTCAACGAGTTTACGCAGTTCACGAACGGTTACTACTACTTCGACGAAGAGACCGGCGTGATGAACACCGAAGAAGCGGTGTTTGACGGCTACTACTACGCCGACGGCGGTAAGGCCGGCGCGTATGCGGGTCTCGTCGAATTGGACGGCGACTACTACTACGTGTTGAACAAGGGTGAAGCCGTAGTGGGTCGTTACTCCATCGTGAAGACCAACGATCTGAAGGCGAAGGGCCTCTACTGCTTCGACGCTGAAGGGAAGATGATCACGAACACGGTCGTGGACGGCTACTACTACAGCGAAAGCGGTCTTGCCGAAAGCTACCTCGGCTTGGTGAAAGCGGCAGACGGCAACCTGTACTACGTGCAATCGCAGGGCAAGGTTGTGAAGGATAACGACAGCTTCTTTGTCACCAAGACCAACGGCTATGTGGAACAGGGTCGTTATGCGTTCGACGAGAACGGTGCGATGATCCGCTAAAACAGCATAATTCCAAAAAAACGGCTGCCGCAGCAGGTCTCCTGCTGCGGCAGTTTTTTTATGTTGCTCGAAAACGGACACGGGAGACCCGTCCCTTGTACGACGTTCTTCGCAACCCTGCCTGCCTCCCTTTGTCAGGGAAGCCCGGCAAGGATCACAGCGCTACTCGACATTAAGTGGATATCCACCAAAACAAATAGAGAGAATGTATCCCAAAGATGCATTCTCTCTATTTTTATCTCTATTCCACCTTACGGGTGACTGTTTTTTCATTTCTTCTTTTTAAATATCTGCTCGCGGAACAGGATCACGTTCATCACCGCGAAGAATACGACGAAGATGCCGAAGCAGAGATACGGCTTCACCGGTGCCAACGTCGCCAACAGCATCATCGGAAAACCGAACACGATGGCGGGGAAATTCTGATACACCAGATTATCTGCGGCAGGTGTTTTGAAATCGCCGTCGATCTCGCGCAGCAAAATGATACCCGTGCTGGCGGTACCCGTCAGCATACCGTACATCGTGAGGAACTGCTCTTCTGCATACTCCTTGAACAACACCTTCGCCACGATGCGGTTATAGACGTAGGTAATGACCAGACCGACCACGCCCATAATGAGGATAATACCCCAATAATTCTCCAATATGTCCAGTCGAATGGCGGCAATACCCGACACCACCATAAGGTCAAAGAAGAAGTTGCTGGTACGGGTCATAAGGAAATCGTTGGTATAATTGCGGTGGACCCATTGGCGGCGGTTCAACCAGTTCAACACCGTTTTGACCACCGTCGCGGCCAGCACGCCCAAAAGGAAGTTGAAGCCGTAGATCACTGCTTTCATCCCCGGCAACAGATTTCCCAAAAGGAACATCAGCGCGTATGCCAAAATGTACGCCACCGCGATCAGTGCGATCTGCACCGTGAGTTTATCCATACTCTCCTGCATCGGGATCTCGTTCTCACGCTGGATCTCTTCGGATTGGATCGCCTTTTCGGCCGCTTTGTTCAGAACCACGCCGCGTTTTTTCAAAATATTCAGATGGATCACACCGCCGATACTGGCGCTGAGGAAACCGAGTGCCGCGATGGTAAGACCAAAACTCTTACCGCCCGCAAACCCAAACTGCGTCTCATAAATGTTCCCGTAATTCATCGCCTGACCGGTGCCTTGTCCGTAGCCGAACGGCAACAGCACGCCCGCCGCTTGGAAGAAGTCTTTCATCACCAGTGCCGCTATGAGCGAGATGCCCATACCGAAAACGGCTTGCAACAGATAGGTGGACACGGTGGTCACGCCCGTGTTGAAGATCTCCTTCGTGCGTTGCTTGGTCATTTTACCGCCGCCGCTTTTGAAGGTCGAGGCAATGAAACCAAGTGCCAGCGTGTGATAGGTGAGCAGTTCCAGATTCGTCGTACCGCGTCCGCCGAAGAAGGCGGTGTCAAACATCACGTCTCCCGTAAACCCTTTGTAGATGCCCGCTACGATGATCAGCAGACCGCCGCCGAGCACCGACGTCGGGATCAGCGATTCCCGCAAAAACGGAACGGATCGCTTGAGCATATTGGCGGCAAGCAAACTAATAAGCAGCACCGCCACCAAGTTCCAACTGCCCCACACGTTAAAGTCCCAAAAATTCTCCACACGTATCCCCCCTGCTCACGTTCTTGTAATGGTAAAACATATTGACGTATTTCAACGCATTGAAGCGTTTATCACCTTTGATCTGGTAGACGTGTCCGTCATAGTACACGTTCAACTTGTTGCGTCCCAACACCGTCACGGCAGACGTATCCTCAAAGCGGAACACGTGCGGTGCATCGGCCTCACCCACCGCAATACGGTCGCCGTACAGCGCAATGGTCGCCTCTTTTGCCAGTAGCTGCTTGCGCTCCTGCAAGAACACTTCCGACAGTTGCACCCGCTCGCGATACATCGGCTCCTCTATGTACACATCCGGATCCAGTGCGTGCACAAACTGCGCTTGATACGCGTACCACTCGGTCGTAAAGTTAAAGGGAAAGTCGCACCCCACACCTGAAAGCCGCTTATCCTCGCCGTACCGTACCGTCAGCCCGCATTTCTTACAGGCGATCTCGTTACCGTGACTTTCAAAAGCGGAAAGCCCGCAGGTGGGACACACGTACATCGCCCGTTCCAGATATTCCGCCCGTTTCGCACTGCGGAAGATACCGTCCGCCACGCCCTCGTTGACGTACAAGCCTTCTTCGATCATCGCTTGCAACTCTTCATTCGAAAGGGTGCCGTACTCCGCAGGCTCGATCACACGGGACACGTATCCGCGCATCCTGCCGCGACGGGTACCATCACTCCAGCGAGGTTGCACACCGTAGCCGCCCTCCAAGCGGTACAGCGCAATGGGCAACCCCAGTTTTTTCACAAGCGGTACGATCGCGGGGTTCATGTATTCGGTCTTACCGCTGTAGGTGCGATTACCTTCGGGGGCGATGGCAATGGTGCCGCCCTCCTTCGCCACCGCCAGACATTTTTTGACGGCGGCAATATCCGTCGCCTGCTTTTTGATCGGAATGGGCGCGACCAGCCAGCGTATCAGCGACGACACCCACCCGTTGGAAAACAGGTCTTCCGAAGCGAGATAATACACCGCACCGCGAAACGCCATGCCGACAAAGAACTGGTCAAACGCCGTCTGGTGATTAAACAGGATCACGTATTGGCGCTTCCCCTGCTCGCGAAATTTCTCCACACGAAAACCGTATTTCAAACGGGAATACGGGTAAAGCACGGCAAACGCAATATTACGCACTACACGGTGCCGAAACCGTATCCACGGCTTTTTCTTCGTCTGTGCCACGTCACTCCTCCTCACACTATCTTGTATCACATACTAGTCATTATACCGCATTTTGTGGTAACTGTCAATGTTTTGCAGGTAAAAAACGCGAGTGCGCCCCCACCGTTTCGCCAAAGCGGACGGTGCGGGCGCACGTTTTGTTCTCTGTTCAATTCACGTTTAAGGTGCTTTTTTCCTCGCTGAACCGTTCCACGGTGACCCCTTCTGCCGTCACGGAACCGCAGTTGGTCAGCCGCAGCGTCATCGGTTTTCCCGCCGTGTTTCGGTTCCCCGTGAATACGATGCCGTCGGTCTGGCCGCACTCCATCGGCAGATCGGTTACGAACTCGTTGTTCACGATCTTCAAATTTCGGTGGTAATACGGAGCTTTTTCGGTGGGAAGCACTTCCCCGCACACGATGATCCTTGCACGCTCCGAAGTAAAGCGGCAATTCTCCACCGTCAGATCGGTAACGGGTCCCGATTCAAACCAAAAGGACGCATCCCCCGACAGCAACAGCGGCAACTCCGTTTCGCAGTGGCGCATCACAAATTTCCCGCGCGATTGCAGGCGCAGATGGGTGTTGGCCTTGCCGAACACGCAATTCTCCACCGTAACATCGCAGTTCGCGGTGATACACTCGATCAGATCACCGTCGTTATGCGGTAAAGCAGGGCGGTCAACCGTAAATTTGCTGATCTTGTCGTCGACGGGTTCGATCTTCAAAACGGTATACCGTGCCGCCTCCTCCATCGTCGGACCGTTGTAGACCGCGATCACGTCTCCCTCGCGGTAGAGCGATTTTGCCTGCTTTTCGCAAGAAGCATTGCGGGTATAGATCACATTACCGCACACGCGGTCGACCGTGCGGAAATTCCCGTGGATATTGAGTCCGTCGTCGATCATGCCCTCAAACACACTGTTTTTGATCTCAAACACTCCTGATGTGCCAAACGTATGTAAGGCATCGGCGGAGTTCGCAATAAGGCAGGGAGACTTTTCGTCATACGTCAAGCGAAACCCGTCCAAGTAAATATTTTCCGTGCGATAGGAATAGAATCCCATACCGCACCCCGACAGAATGCGGTAATTTTCCACGTGCACGTCCTTGGAATCAATGGTGAAGACGCTGGAAAGGTCGCGCGGTTCATGCTCGATGGTCAACACCCTGTCCACCTGATAAAATGAGGGGAAGGTGCCGTGCAACCGCACGTATTCGCCGTCCTGTTCGGCGGTGTAGCGGTCGATGGTGAACGGACGGTCGTAATGCATAACGACCGGCGTGCCCACCACACCCAAATGGGCACCGCACCCCTCACGGGTTTTCGGATCAAACACCTGGAAAAAGTGCCCGTCACAGTTGAGCGTTTCGCTTTCCCACGTGTCGCTGTAGGGGATCAGCCGATCTCCTACCACGCGGCACGGGCAGTGCTCGTTCAATCGGATGCGTATGTACTGCGGCGTCACCTCGGCGATCATCGCTTCCGTGTACAACGGACGGTCATAGGTGACGTTGCAATTCTTTATGGTGATATTCTCCGAGCGATCGATCAAAAACGGCTGTATCTTTCCGTGCAACACGACGGTCGCCCCGCCGAAATCCACCGTAACGTTTCTCTTATCCTGAATCAACGTAAACACGGCGAAATCCTGCGTGGGACTGTTGGCGCGCAAAGCAACGTACCGCTCATCCTCCACCGTCACGGTATCTTTGAGATAAATATGATATTCCGCTTTCGTTGCGTAATACACGGTATCGCTTTCAAGCGATATACCGACTTCAAATTCTTTTCTCACGGCACGCGTCACTCCCACATACCCAAATTTTCTTTCGGCACGCCGAGCACAGGCAGCTTCGTGCGCGAAAATACCGCATCTGCATTACGGCGAAAATCGTCAAACGTAAGATCACGGTCACGCACGATGGTCTTGGGACACGCCAGCGCGACTTCATACATCCACACACCGTCGTAACCGATCTCGCGGAAGGTTGAAAGCATCGCGTTCCAATCCAGCTTCCCCTCACCGGGAAGCCAATGCCGCTCATTCACGAAATCGTAATCCGACACGTGCACCGTGACGATCTTATCCGCCAACCGCTTCATGAATGCCACGTTATCTTCGCACAGCAAATGGTTGGTATCAAAACAAACACGCAATTTATCATTGGCAGAAAGCAAGGCGAGGATCTCCTCGCTCGTGTGGCCGAGACAGGTGCGCGGCAAGTCTTCCACCGCCACGACGGCACCGCAGGTATGGGCGACTTTTGCCAGTTCGTCCAACGTTTGCATCGCGCGTTTCATACGTTCGGCCCGCTCGGCTTCGGCGATCGGTTCCCCGCTCGCGTGGACAACAAACTTGTCGATCCCGATATCCGTCGCTTTGTGTATAAGTTCCGCAAAATAGGCGACGGTACGGCGGCGTACCGTTTCATCCAAATGCGAGGGATCGATTGCCGAAAACGGCATAAACGGCAGATGAAACGACCACAGATCCACCGCATATCGCTCGGACAGTGCTTTGACGCCCTTATAATCGATATCCTTATATTTTTCCGCGCTCATGGAGATCTCGATCGCGTGAATATCGCTTTCACGGAGTGCTTTAAAATTGGCCTCCGTCAAGTCAAAACCGCCACTCGACAAACCAACTTTATACATATGGATCACCTCGATCGCAATATACCATAATGCAGGTGAAAAATCAAGCGGAAATTGAAAAAAGAAATACACACCCCGTTGGGGTGTCTCCTCTCTTCACACGCCTGCTTGTCGTAGTTTACGGGGATTCTCTTCTCACGAACAGGGCAATCCATATTGTGGCAACTTTTTCGGTTTCACCGCAGGTGAAATGCCACCCATTTAGGGTGGCAAGAAAAATGTTGCGCGGACTTCGCCGTAGGCGAACGTCCTTTGCTCCCAATCCTTCGCTGCTTCGCACCTCACGATTGGAGTTCGTTTCGAATCCCCCTCTGAAGCCAAAAACAAAGAATGCACACCCCGTTGGGGTGTGCATTCTTTGTTTGGCGGAGAGAGGGGGATTCGAACCCCCGAACGGTTTATAGCCGTTACACGATTTCCAATCGTGCGCCTTCGACCAGCTCAGCCATCTCTCCGTAACTCGCTTTTTTAAGGCGCCAGTATATTATACTGAACTATCCGTAAAAAATCAAGTCTTTTTTTATATTTTTTCAAAATTTCTTTCAGAGGCGGAAATACCGCTGGATATCCCGCCGACGACCAAGCACCAACACCGAGCCACCCTCCGACAACACCGTGTCCGGCGTCACCGCCATGTTCAGCACGCCGTCGGTCTTCACACCCATCACGTTGATACCGTATTTTTTGCGGATATCCAGTTGCACCACCGTCTTGCCGCACCACTCGGCGGGCACCGCCACTTCAAAGATCGCGTATTCGCCGTCCAACTCGATGTAGTCAAGAATATGGTCAGCGGTGTAACGGATCGCCGTCCAAGACGCGAGTTCCCGTTCGGGATACACCACTTCGTCCGCACCGTTTTTCAAAAGAAACTTCGCGTGCACGTCGTTCGCGGCGCGAGAGACCACCATCGGCGCACCGAGTTCTTTGAGCAACGAGGTAGTCTGTAAGGAATTTTGAAAACTCTCACCGATGGTGACGATGCACACGTCGAAGTTGCGTACGCCGAGCGAACGCAAGAACTCCTCGTTAGTGCTGTCCCCGATCTGTGCGCTCGTGACGTACGGCAGCACCGCATTCACCCGCTCTTCGCAAACATCCACCGCCAACACCTGGTGTTTCAGTGCATCCAATTCACGGGCAATGTGTTGCCCTAACAAGCCGAGTCCAATCAACAAAACCGATTTCACTTGTCATTCACCCCACCGTAATTTTTTCTTCAGGCAAACGGGACACATTCCCCCGTCCATCGGACAACGCCGCGTAGATCATCGTCAAACCACCAACACGGCCAAACAGCATCAAGCCGATCAAGATCAGCCGTGACACCGTTCTCATCTGCCCTGTAAAACCGAGTGTAGCCCCCACCGTACCGATAGCGGACGCTGTTTCAAATAAACACGCACGGAGCGGAAAGCCTTCGATAAGGCAGATGGCGATACCGCTGCCGAGAAACAGCACCGTATACATAATTAAGATCGCTGCCGCACTGCGGAAAGTCTCTGTCGGGATACGCCGCCCGAAGAAACGGGCGTGTTTGCGCCGACGAAACACCGAGACCGCCGACGAGCCAAGCACCGCCACCGTCGTAGTCTTCATACCGCCCGCCGTCGACCCGGGTGAGCCGCCCACCAACATCAAGCAAATCATCACAAGCAGTGCGGGCGAACTCATCGCCGCGAGATCCACCGTGTTGAACCCTGCCGTGCGCGCCGTCACCGATTGAAAGAGCGAATACCATATCCGTGCCGCGACCGCCCCTTCGGTAAATTCAAAGAAGAAGTAGTAGATAGCAGGAAGGAAAATGAGTACCGCCGTCACCGCGAGGATCACTTTACTTTGCATACGGTAACGGGACACGCGCCATTTGTGGGTGTACATATCCTCCCACGTCAAAAAGCCGATACCGCCGAGCACGATAAGCAACATCACCACCGTGTTCACCAACGGATGTGTAGCAAAGGCGGTAAGTGAAGAGAATGGTACACGCACCCCCATCAGGTCAAACCCCGCGTTGCAAAAGGCAGACACTGCGTGAAACACCGCGTACCACAGTCCCTGCCAAAAGCCGAATTCCCGACAAAACACAAAGGAAAACAGCACGGCACCGATGCCTTCCACCAAAAAGGTGACCTTCACGATAAACCCCGTCAAGCGGACGATGCCGCCCATTTGCGGTGCGGCGGTCGCCTCTTGCATCAAACTGCGCTCGCGCAGTCCGATCTTTTTACCCGTCAGCCGCACCACCGATGCTGCGACCGTTACCACGCCGAGACCGCCGATCTGTATCAGCAAAAGCACCACAACTTGACCGAATCCCGTCCAATACGTCGCGGTATCCTGCACGATCAATCCCGTTACACACACGGCGGATGTCGCGGTAAACAGTGCATCGGAAAAGGAAGTGCCACCCGCACCGCGCGAAGCGAAGGGCAACATCAAGAGCAAGGCGCCAAGTAAAATGGCCCCCGTGAAACTCAACAGGATCACCCGAAAAGGTGATATTCTGAACGTCCGTCTCTCGCGTTTCATACGCCGCCACCTTTTTGATGTTATAATATATTATTATATCGCACTTTCGTGAAATTGCAAGTACCCGCGTTGACAGATTTTTCACTTTATGGTAATATGAAGACAATACCATATCGGAGGTGTTTGTATGACCACCATCATTTGTCCGCATTGCGGCAAGGACGTAAACGAAGATGCCGCGTTCTGTACCGCTTGCGGCGGGGCGCTTGAATTGCCCACCCCCGTCGAAGAAGAAAGAGCGGAGATCCCCGTAAAAAAAGGAACACCCACGTGGTGGCGTGTGATACGCTGTATATTCAGCATTCCGCTCACCGTACTGCTGGTCGCGGCACTGCTGCTCTTTACCACGCTGTCCGCTGTGCGTAACATCCCGCAAAAGAATACGGTGAAATCCCTGTTCAAAGAGATCGAGCCCACCAAAATGATTGCCGAAGCGCTCACCAAAGGTGAGAGTGACTCGTTTGCTACCGTCATCTACGATGCGTACGAACAAGCCGCCGCTGAAAGCGGATTGGAAGACGTCCTTACCGAAAAGGAATTGCAGAAGGTACTGGATGCTTCCACACTGGACGAATTTCTTTCGGACAAGACCGCCGATTATCTCTCCGCCTTTTTGAGCGGCGACAACGACGTTGCCGTGACCAAAGACGAATTACTTAACTTGGTGCGGGAAAACGAAGCGGTGATCGAACAGGTAACGGGCGGAAAAGCCCTCACCGAGGAACATTACACCATGCTCGAAGAAGCGATCGATGAAAGCGGCATTGTGGAACAGTTGGATATGTCAAAGGTACTCCCCGAAGCCGACACCGCCGTGATCGACACGGTACAATTGGCGTATAACGAGGCGTTCTACGCCGCCATCGCGCTGTGCTTGGCGCTGGTATTGCTCATTGCGCTGTTCAACCTGTGCGGTCACTTCCTCACTTCGCTGTACAGTGGTATCGCTTTACTCCTCGCCGGTGCGGTCGCCTCCCTCACGTTGGCCGTTGAGACTGTGGCGGTGGACATCATCACAACGGCAGGTCTTCCCTTCTCATCAAACGTGCTGTCTGCGGTGGTTCACACCGCACTGTCGGGTTTCTGGCAGGTCGGCTTCTGCCTCATCGGCGGCGGTGTTTTGTGCATTGCTTTGTTCGCCGTGATGCGTATCATCCGTCGTCGTCGCACAGCAATGTAAAGCCAAACCACTTCACACCAAAAGAACAAAAACGAACAAATTTTCGGAAAAATCGAAAATTTGTTCGTTTTTCTATTGACAAATGATTTTTTTCGTGTATACTAAAGATACCGTAAAACATTTGTTCGATTTGGAGGTATCCGTTATGATCTTGAATTTGACGTTCGCTTTGTTGATGGCGGGTATGTTTTTGTATATGCTGTGCCGTTCCAAAATGCGTGAAACGCGTGAGTTTCTCTGGTTGCCGCTGGGCACCTGCGTGGTGGAACTCTTGTCACTCGGGCTGTTGTCTGCCGTCAAGTTTCCCGTGCTCACCCTGTTATTGGTCGCTCTGCGGCTGTCGCTGTTCGCCTTTTGCGTGCTGGTGATGAAGCGGGATGCCGCCTTAGCGCGCGCCCAAAAGAAAAAGCGCGCCCGCCAAAAGCGGGAATTGTACAACGCCCTGCACCCGTTGCACGAAGTGCCCGCCGGCGGTACCGCCCCCTCGCGCGAAGTGTGCATTGCTTGAGTTTGCCTTCAAAAACGCCGATTCCCAAACGGAATCGGCGTTTTTTGTTGTCTTTTCACCGTTTCTTGTGCTTTTTTCGTTTTCCTCTTGCTTTTCGGGAAAAATATGCTATTCTGTAGGATAGGAGATGATGCTATGCTCGATAATTTTTTGACGGTCGGCACGCAAGTGCTGGTACTGTTTTTGTTGATCGGTGTCGGTGTGATCTGCACGAAAGCCCGCCTGTTGTCTGCCGCTGCCGTGCGGTGCATGGCCGACGTTGTGTTGTATTTCGCCACCCCCTGCGTGATCATTCGCTCGTTTCAGCGCCCGCTCACAGCCGCGTTGATGAAAGATCTGGGTGTTTCGGCACTTGCGGCAGTGGGGGTGCACCTTTTGGGAATTGCGCTGGCACATCTTCTGTGCCGTGACAAAGAGGAGACCCGCCGCTGTGTCTTACGCTTCGGCGTGGTGTTTTCCAACGCGGGGTATATGGCGATCCCTTTACAGCAAGCCATTTTGGGAGACGACGGCGTGTTTTTCGGTGCGGTCTTCGTGGCGGTGTTCAACGTGGTTCTGTGGACCTACGGTATCGGGGTCATGAGCGGCGGTGTAAAGGCACTTTCCTTGCGCAAAGTGCTTCTCAACCCGGGACTGATCGGCGTGACGCTCGGGCTGTTTTTCCTGCTGTGCGGCATCACTTTGCCCACCGTTATCGCCTCTCCCGTCAGTCACCTTGCCAATTTGAACACTCCCGTGCCCATGCTCATCATCGGGTATTATCTCGCGGGAGCGAATATCAAAGAAGCGTTGCGTGACCGTTCGGCGTATCTCACCATTGCGTTACGCCTCGCGGTGATCCCGCTGATCACACTCGGCGTGCTGTGGCTGTGCGGCATCCGCGGCACGGTGCTCGTTTCGGCGGTCATCGGTGCCAGTGCACCCGTCGCCACCGCCACCACCATGTTCGCGGCGAAATTCGAGCGTTCTCCCACTCTTTCGGTCAATCTGGTCGTTTTGTCAACATTGCTGTCCGCCGTCACGATGCCGCTCATCGTGGGGCTGGCAAGCTTAATTGGAGGTTAATCGTATGCTGTATCAAAATCTGGACATTCACGGTGCGGTGGAACTGCACGAAGTCGATGGCGGCGTAATGCCCTATCGCCTTCCCCGCGAGGTGTATGAACCTCACCCGCATCTCATGGAACATACCTTGACGATGGTCGGTATGGAACTCCGTTTTGTGCCCGAAGGTGAAGTGAAGATCACTTTGTCCGCGCGCGGCAGCAACTACGCCACTATTTTTTACGGCGGGTTACAGTCGGGTGAGCCGTTGCAACACATCACCATTCCGAGCACTCCCACCACCTTCACCTTCAATCCGCCGAAGATGGCGAAGCACACCGCCCACTTGACCGAACTGTACGGTCTCCCCTACGCACATAACGTGGTGCGCATTCTGCTTGGCAACGCGCCCGTTATCGTCCATTCGGTCGAAGGCCCCTGCCGCCCGCCGCGTGCGGATGAAGTGCCCCAAAAGACGGGCATCTTCTACGGCTCCTCCATCACGCAGGGCGCGTGCATGGCCTCCAACATTCTGTTGTGGTCACGCCGCGTGGCGGAAGCACTGGGATGCAGCCACTACAACCACGGCGTAGCAGGCAACTGCAAACTGGAAAAAGAATTCGCTGATTGGTTTGCCGCCTGCAACGATTGGGATTTTGCGGTGTTGGAACTGGGTATCAATATGGTGGATCGCTACGACCCCGAAGATTTCCGCGGCCGCGTGCGGTATATGCTGGAAAAGATGCACAACGCCCATCCCGACGCGTACATTTTCTGCATCGACGTGTTCTGCTATCGCGGCGACCTGTTTAACGAGAACATGGCACCGCCCTTCCGCCGCGTGTTGGAAGAAGAGATCGCCCGTATCGGCAGTGATCGCATCGTACACATCCCGGGGCTGGATATTCTGCCCACCGGTGCAGGGCTGGTAACCGATATCGTCCACCCCGGCGTGGAAGGCGTCATTGAGATCGCACACAATTTGACTGCGAAATTAAAACCGTATTTTGCGTAAAATAGAGACAATAAAAAATGAGGTGCCACGCACCTCATTTTTTATTGTCCCTATTATGATTGCGTTTCTTCCACCACGCGGTTGCGGGCAAAATCGCAACGCAGGTAATATACCACCGTCAATATCGCACAAAGCAGCCACCCCGCAGGGTAACTCATGCCGAGCGGTAATATTTCATTCGAAATATAGTTGGACATCACAAACAGATATACCTGCCGAAATGCCACGAAGGAAGAGAGCATAATGATCATCGGCGCACGGGTGTCACCCGCCCCGCGCAGTGCGGCCGAGAAGATCTGGTTCACACAGCACAACACGTAAAAAGGAGTCAGTGTATGAAGCAACAAGGTCGCGTAGTGTACCACCAACGGGTCGGGATTAAAGATACGCGCCAGCGGCCGGGCAAGTGCCATCACCGCGGCGATCACGGCCACCGTGGCACCGAGCGCCATAAAGAACGCGGTAAGGGTGCCTTTCTTTGCGCGCTTCACCTGCCCGCATCCCAAGTTCTGCCCCACGAAGGTGGTGACCGATAACGCGATCGATTGCACCGGCATAAAGATAAACATATCCACCTTCGAATAGGTCGTCCAGCCGCCGAGGCACGCGGTTTGATCACCGTTCACGTTTGCGATATACGACTGCACGAACACGTTGGAAAATGCGGTGATCGCCATCTGCAATGCGGCGGGGATGCCCACCTTTACGATCTTTCGAAGCATTTCACGATCGATGCGGATATCCCGTACCCGCACCCGTACACACAGCGACGTACGCACGAGAGTGATCATTACCAACACCGCCGATACCGCTTGCGAAAGGATGGTAGCGAGTGCGACGCCTGCCACACCCATGTTAAACCCGAACACAAACCACAAGTCCAATACGATATTTAAGACAGCAGATACCACAAGGAAATAGAACGGGCGGCGGGAATCCCCCACCGCGCGGAGAATGCCTGCACCGATATTGTACACCATCAACCCCATCACACCCGCGAAATAGATGGTGAGATAGGTCTTGGCGAAGGGATACACCTCCACCGACTGCTCGCCGTTTAGCATCAAGCGGAGAATATGAGGCGCCAGCCACAAGCCGAGGACGGTAAACGCCACACCCATCAGGAGCGTCATTGCCACAGCGGTGTGTACCGCACGACGTACTTCCTCTTCCTTTTTTGCGCCGAAATATTGAGAGATGACCACCCCTGCACCGCTGGAAAGCCCCAAAAAGAAGCCGATCAGGATATTGATAACGGGGCCGATACTGCCCACCGCGGCATACGCGCCCGTCTGTCCCGTCTGCCCGATGACCCACGTGTCCACCATATTGTAGAGTTGTTGGAATAAGTTGCCGAGCAACAACGGAAAGGCAAACAGCAGTATGTTCTTCGGCACACTGCCCACCGTCATATCCATGTTTTTGCGTCGTCCGAGCGCCATATACATCATCTCACTTTTGTCGATAGATGTATTGTAACACATTTTTCCCTGCGTGTCCACCGTTTACCAAAAAGCGATAAGATCCGCAGCGGGTCCGCATATACAACTAAAAAGTCCTTCAATCGCACAAAATTGCGTGCGCCGCCGAGCTACCTCTCCGCCTCGCATACGCTCGGCACCTCTCCTTACAAGGAGAGGCAAGGGGTTGGGTGCATACACTGTAGACGTGCGCTACTGTTCACTGTGGATCACATTCCGCTCCGATACACAAAAAACAAGGCAAACGCTCGTGCGTTTGCCTTGTTCCGTTATAACTTTATTCTACCGAAATGATGTAGTAATACACAGGTTGACCGCCCGCGATCGCCGACACTTCAATATCGCCGCCGAGTTTCGCGCGGATGCCTTCACACACCGCTTCCGCTTCCGCCTCGGTGGTATCCTCACCGTACATCAGCGTGATAAACGCGGTATCCTGCCCTGCCGCATTGCGCGCCGAAACCAAATGACGCGTCAATTTGATCGCCGCATGCTCCACTTCCTTATCCACAAACGCGACCTTACTGCCGTCCAGCGCCAAGATCTCGCCCTTGCGGATGGCACTGCCGCCGAACTCGCTGTCACGCGCGGCAAAGGTGATCTGACCGGTGGAAACATTTTCCGCCGCACGGGTCATCGCCAGCAGGTTATCCTCCACCGAACCGTCGGGATCAAAATTCAGCATAGCGGACACGCCCTGCGGAATGGTGCGCGTGGGCAACACGTGCACCGTGCGATCCGCCAACGGCACCGCCTGTTCCGCCGCCAAAATAATGTTCTTGTTATTCGGCAGAACATACACCACCTTCGCGGGGGTGGCTTCGATCGCGCTCAAAATATCGTCGGTCGAAGGATTCATTGTCTGACCGCCCGACACCACGTGATCACAACCGAGATCGGTAAACAGCCCTTGCAAGCCTTCACCCGCCGCGACCGCCACGAAACCGACTTCGTTTTCCGGTTCCGTACGTTGCGGTACGGGATCGGCTGCCGCTTCATCTTCCACCCAACCTGCGTTTTCGTGCTGGATGAGCATGTTCTCCACCTTCACGGTTTCAAACTGACCGTATTCCACACCCGCCGACAACGCCTTGCCGGGATCCTTCGTGTGCACGTGCACCTTGATGATGTCCTCATCGTCCACCACCACGACACAGTCACCGATCGTCTCCAAATACGCACGCAACAACATCGGGTCTTTATCCACCTTCTTGTCACGCGCCACGATGAACTCAGTGCAATAGGGGAATTCGATATCCACGTCAAACGTCGCGGCCGCACTCTGCTTCGGTGCGGATTTTGCCGTCGCCGACACGTCGCCTTCCACCACGGCACCGCCGGCGAAGACCGCCTGCATCGCGTTGATGATGATCAGGAAACCTTGGCCGCCGGCATCCACCACGCCCGCTTTTTTGAGTTGAGGAAGCAATTCCGGTGTGCGGGCGAGCGATGCCGCCGCCTCTTCACAGATGGCGGGCCATACCGCCTCCACCGAACGGTCGCTTTCCGCTACGGCGCGCCCTTTTTCCGCCGCCTCACGCGCCACCGTCAAAATGGTGCCCTCGGTCGGCTTCATCACGGCTTTGTACGCCGCTTCCACGCCGAGCGTCAACGCGTTCGCGAGCGCCGCGCCGTCCGCTTCTTCCATACCCTTAAGGCCTTTGGAGAAACCGCGGAACAGAAGCGACAGAATAACACCCGAGTTACCGCGCGCACCGCGAAGCAGTGCAGACGCCGCCGTGTCCGCCGTTTTGGTCACGGTCGGATTTTCCAGACGCACCAGTTCGCGCGCCGCCGCCGAGATCGTCATCGACATATTGGTACCCGTATCGCCGTCCGGTACGGGAAAAACGTTCAATTCGTCCACTGCCTGCTTCTGTGCCGCCAGGCAGTTGGAAGCGGAGACCATCGCGTCCCGCAAAGTCGTTCCGTTTATCATTTCAGCACTCCCTTGTTGTTGCGAATTCATCCGCGCAATTATTCGGCTTTCATACCGTCCACACACACGTTGACCTCTTTTACAACGAGGCCGGTCGCCTGCTCGACGGTAAACTGTACCTTGTTTTCAATGCTTTCGGCGATCGCCGTGATGTTCATGCCGTAGATCACCGCAATATGCAGTTCCACCACCAGACGGCCGCCTTCACTGCGTACGCGTACGCCTTGATCGGCATAGGTACGGCGGGAAATGAGCGAACGCAACCCCTGCCGCGCACCGCTCTTCACCATACCGGCCACACCGTAGCACGATGAAGCGGCGTTGCCGATCAAATTGGCAAAATACTCTTCCGAGATCTCAATGGTTCCCATGTGATTCTCAATACGGATCATAGTAACACACCTTTCTGCACGCGCGATCAGTTACCCGCGGTGCTCCATTTCCAATTTTCCGGGCTTGCGTACGCATCAAACGCCGTGGGTGAGACCCCCGTCAGCGTGCGTGCATACGCCGCCATACCGCGCCGAAAACACAGCGGAATATACGGCGCATCTTCTGCCATCACGGCAGAAAACTCCGCCGCCGTGATGTCCCCCTCGCAAAATGCGGCGTAACTTTGCGCCGCCTCCCCCTTCGTATCGATACCGTAAGACACGGCACCGCCGCGGGTAAGCCATGGGGAAAGGTCCATATTCGCAGTCATTCGCACCTCACCGATATACAGATCGCACCGTCCGTTGCGCAGTGCGACGAAATAATCGTCGTACGGCAAGGACACCACCGTCACGGTAAAGCCGACCGCTTCCAGTTGGGTCTTTATCAAATCCGCAAGCGCGGTTTTGAACGCATTGTCTTCACACACCAGCAACGATACCGTCGGTGTCTCGGCATCTTCCGCCTCCCCGTTCGGCACGGCGTACCCTGCCGCAGAGAGCAGTGACACGGCCGTCTCACGATCGGCGTGCGGTGCGTACACCGCAAGACCGTTTGCCTTTGAAAACGGTTGCGGGAAAGGGGACACAGCCGCCGCAGCGTACCCTGCAAATGCCGCCTCCGCCAAGCGGGTGCGATCCAGCGCCAATGACACTGCACGGCGCACTGCCGCCTCTTCAAACAACCGACGGGAAGCGTTCACACCGAGATAGACGATATACTCCGTATCCGTCGCCGTAACGGCGGAGGATACACGCGGCACTTCGCCGTCGATAAGATCGCTGTAATAACAACTCACGCGGCCGAGTTCCACACCGCTCATGCCTTCCTCATCGCTCACCAGATCCAGTAAACGGATCTCGGAAAGCGGGGATACGTCACCGTGCGGATTCGACGTAAGACGGGGCGTTTGATCGAACACGTAACGTCCGCTACCCAGCACCGTACCATCCTCCGCACGGCGGACAACGGGGAAACTGAGACAAGCGGCGGCAAACGGATCGCCCCGTTTGAGAGTAAATGTAAGTGTCTTGCCGTCTTCCGCTGCCGTCGCCTCCGAAACGTTCGCAAGCAGAGCGGCATAGGCATCGCTTTCCCGTGCAGCGGCAAACGAGGCCAGCACGTCTTCCACCGTGACGGGCGTCCCGTCCGAAAAGATCGCATTATCGGCAAGGCGGGCGGTCACGACCGTCCCTTGCACCTCTACCGTTGCGGCCAAGCCGGGCTCAGCCTGCATGGAAGCGGTGACCGCCGTCAGCCCTTCGTACAAAAGCGGCACCAACTCACGGTTGACACGGCTGTTCATCAAAAACGGATCCAAACTGTCCGCCCGACTGTACGCAAGCGTAAACACGGGTGTTGTCGCAGGCGGCGTCTCTTCGACCGCAGGCGGTGTCACGGGCGGCACGGGTGGTGACGTTGCCGTAGAGCAGGCGGTAAGCATACAGCACAAGAGGCATACGGCCGCCATGTGCCTTAACCGTCTCCGCAACCTGCCACCTCCGTCCTTTTTCGCCGCATATGCACACAGACACAGTGTAGTATATCACATAATTTCAAAACAATCAACCATATTTTCTTCTGACATGTAAAAGATTGACAAATTGCCCAAAGACGGCTATAATTTTTAAAAGAAATGAGGTGTTTTCTATGGGTTGGTTCGGTAAACGCAAGGCAGAGCGGGAACGAAATGCACTGTTTTCCCGCCTGTGTGAAAAACCGATCAAGTACGTGGCGCGGCGCGTACTGCGTGCCGACGGCACCACCGAGGAGATCGTGCTCGGCAAAGGCGGACGTCTCTCGCACGGAAACGGCTTTTTTATGGTGGATACGGGTGCGGGCGAAGTGTTTCGCTCGGCGGAAGATGCCGTGCGTTGTGCGGAACTTCTCAGCCGTGACGGCGTGGTGGTGCAGGGTGTCAACACCCACACCGAAGCGGAAGACACCGTGGTCGCCTATTATGTATATTACCGATAAGGAGAGTTATTCATGATCTTTCCTCCGTTTTTAAAGCCGCAGGATCTCATCGGCATCACCGCACCCAGTGCGGGCATCGCCGCCGAAGATCACGCGGCATTCGACCTCTCCCTCTCCCGCATTCGGGCGAAGGGGTACCGCGTGAGCGAAACTGCCGACGTGCGGACGGGCGGGATCGTCAGCGCCCCCGCCGACGTGCGCGCCAAAGAACTGAACGCCCTGCTTTGTGACCCTGCCGTTTCAATGGTGTGGTGCGCCTCAGGCGGGGATTTTTTGCTGGATATGCTCCCTTTCGTGGATCTTGAGGCGGCGGTAAAACAACCGAAATGGGTGCAGGGGTATTCCGACCCGACTTCACTTTTGTACACACTCACCACCCGCTGTGATATCGCCACCGTCTACGGGACAAACGCGGGCGGATTTGATGAGGAGGACGTGCCCGCTCACGCGCAGTACGCCTTAAACCTGCTCGGCGGTGCGCTTCCCCCGCAACACAGTTTTGAAACGTTTACCCACCGTTTCCGCGATGAAGGTGAACAGGCGGTGGTGTGGGAAACTCCACGCGGGGACGTTACCGCCACAGGGCGTTTGCTCGGTGGGTGTCTGGATTGTCTTTCGGACATTCTCGGCACACCGTACGACGGCACGGCGGATTTCGTTGAGCGATACCGTGCCGACGGCATCATCTGGTATTTCGACATTTTTGCCCTGTCTGCCGAAGCCACCTACCGCACTTTGTGGCGTATGCGGGAGTGCGGGTGGTTTGCCACCGCCCGCGCCGTGATGGTGGGGCGGGTGTGCTTCCCCTCGTCGCAGATGGACCTCACCTACCGCGATATGATCGCACAGGCACTGCCCGACCTGCCGCTGGTATTGGAAGCGGACGTGGGACACGTGCCGCCGCGTATGACGATGATAAACGGTGCCTTAGCCACCCTTGAAACAAAGGACGGAAAAGGCACACTGACAATGAGTTTGGAGGAATAGCGCATGACGGAACAACAACTGCGCGCCCTGCTCGCCGATATGTCGCTTGCCGAAAAGTTTGGCGAGTTGCAACAGATGCCGGGGCAATACTACACCGACGATTGCATTGAAACGGGGATGAATGCCGCCTTCGATTTCACCGAAGAAGAGGCCGCGTGCATCGGCTCCGCACTGAACGTGTTGGACCCCGCCCGCATTATTGAGATACAAAAACAGCACATTGTACGGCATCCGCACGGGATCCCCATGCTGTTTATGTTGGATATCATTCACGGTTACAGCACCATCTACCCTATTCCGCTGGCACAGGCGTGCTCGTTTGAACCGGATCTGGTGCGCGCTCTCGCCCGTGCCACGGCACGCGAATCCTGCGCCGCGGGACAGCACGTGACCTTTTCGCCGATGGCCGACCTTTCCCGCGATGCCCGCTGGGGGCGCGTGATGGAAGGCAGCGGCGAAGACCCATATCTCAACTGTAAAATGGCCGAAGCCGCCGTGCAGGGATATCAAGGAGACGACCTGTCTGCCGAAGGCCGTATCAGCGCGTGCGTGAAACACTTCGCCGCCTACGGTGCGGTGGAAGGCGGCAGAGAATACGGGTACGTCGATATGTCGGAACGTATGCTCCGTCAATATTACCTGCCCGCCTATAAAGCGGCGTGCGATGCGGGCAGCGGTATGCTGATGACGGCATTCAACGCCATTGCGGGTGTGCCCGCCTCGGGCAGTCGCGAGTTGAACGCCATTCTGCGGGACGAGTGGGGCTACGACGGCGCGGTCATTTCGGACTACGGCTCGGTCAGTCAGATGTACAGCCACGGCGTCATTCAGAACCCGCTCGAATCCACCAAGCGCGCGATGGACGGCGGGGTGGATATTGAAATGTGCATCCACCACTACCGCCGCGGTCTGCCGCAGTTGGTGGAAAGCGGTGAAATTACCGTAGAGCAACTCGACCGCGCGGTGTGGCGGGTGCTGAATCTCAAAAATCGGTTGGGCCTGTTTGAGGATCCGTATCACTTCGCCTCCCCCGAAAAGGCGGCGGAGCTCATCAATTGTGAGGAATTCCTGCAACTCGCACGGGAATCGATCCCGCGCTGTTCGGTGCTTTTGAAGAACGACGAAAACCTGTTGCCGCTTTCCCCCGATGCGGGTGAAACGGTGGCGTTTATCGGCCCGTTTTTGGATGAGACTAATCTTCTTGGCTGTTGGGTCAATCAAAAGGTGGGACGCATCACCGCCGCCACCTTGCAAGAAACGTTGCAGTCGCGGTATCCTCACCGTGCGTTTACCTATACGAACGGTTGCGCTATGCTGGGCGAAGAAGATGCCGCTATGGCACGGGTAAAACACGCCGATTACGAAACCGATGCCGACCGTCGCCGTGCGATGCCGGAGGAGGCGGTCGCCGCCGCTAAGGTTGCCGACAAGGTCGTGCTGTTCCTCGGCGAGCATCCGCAGTGCGGCGGTGAACTGGCGGCAAGAGCCGACATTCGTCTGCCGAAGATCCAGCGCGACCTGTTCCGCGCGGTGCGTGCCGTGAACGAGAACGTCATCACGGTGGTGTTCGACCACCGTCCCGTGGAACTCGGAGATATTGCCGAAAGATCCAAAGCAGTTTTGAACGTGTGGTTCCCCGGCACGATGGGTGCCGCAGGCATCACCGATATGCTGTTCGGTGACGTCGCCCCCACGGGGCGCACCACCATGTCCTTCCCCCACACGGTCGGTCAGGAGCCGATCTATTACAACCGTCTGCCCACCGACCACGCACCCGAGTTCTCCCCCATCTACATCACGGGGTATATCGATTGTCCGCTCGACCCGCTGTTCTGCTTCGGCGAAGGGCTGACCTACACCGATTTCGCCTACGGCGAAGTACGTCTGGACAAAGCCGCCCTGCACGCGGGCGAGACCCTCACCGCCGCCGTGACGGTGCAGAATATCGGCGAGCGGGATGGGGAGGAAACGGTGCAGCTGTATATCCGCGACCGTTTCGCCTCGGTCTCACAACCCGTCAAAGAGTTGAAAGGCTTCAAGCGGGTGTTCATTCCGAAGGGTGAGTGCACCGAGGTAGAGTTCACCCTCACCCCCGACGATCTGCGTTTTTACAACGAGGATATGGACTTCGTGTGGGAACCCGGTGAGATCCGGGTGTTCATCGGCCACGACAGCCGCGTGAGCGAATACAAGACGTTCCGTTTGGAAGAGTAAGGTGCAAAAAGGGGCTGTCGCGTTAAAGGTATGTTGCACAAACTAAGAAAGAACGCTTGGCTCCCCTTGTCAGGGGAGCTGTCGGCGAAGCCGACTGAGGGGTAGTGAGTTCCACACC